>CAYTAO010000028.1:22723-26883 GCA_964435915.1 uncultured Dehalococcoidales bacterium | reverse complement strand
AATCACTCCTGCCAGTACTGCGGTGCAAAGCCCCGGGACATGACCATTGATCAGGTGCAGCCTCGCTGTAAGGGCGGCGAATACGTCTGGACGAACGTCGTGAGCGCATGCAAGGTGTGTAACCACCGTAAGGCGGGCCGAACGCCGCAGGAAGCGGGAATGAGGCTACGTAACAAACCCCACGAGCCTCGCCCAAACCCATACTCATTCCTGAAACTTGAGTCACTCAAGCAGGCGTGGCTGCCATTCGTACCGTGGCTGGCACCAGCATCATACTCAGAGGACAACTTCGTGGCGGAGACTGCCGGTTACTAGGTGGCGGGCAGTTGTCGGCCGTCAGTCATTGGTCGTTCGACACCCAACGCTAGTCCTCAGCACCATCCCCAAAATTCAGCGACGGGACTTTAGCGGGGTCTGCCCAGGGTAGATCGAGCATGAGCACTTCAAGCGTTAGCTGGGGGACGGCATTGGCTTCGAGAGCCGACTGTGCATCTTGTATCGATGTCACCGCCCCGGCGATTTGAGATTCTTTCAACTGGCCACCAATCTCTGAGAACAGGTCGTTCCACTCGACGTTGGTGATGTGGTCATCGAGTTTGTGACGCATCATCGCTACATCACGCCACCACTCTAGCCAGCGCTGCAACTCTGCCATCACGGCTTCCCGATCGCGCCAGAACTGACCACCGGTCTGACGGGCGTATCTGAACCGTTCATCGATGTTACCGGTTACGATCTCGGCGAACCTGAGTACCGCTTGGTTGTGTGCATCGATGATCGTCGGGTCGTTTAAAGCGTCGATTGCCCAGCCTGGGCAGCCACGAGCAAGGCGTGAAAGCGACCTAGCTTGCGATTCTTCCGCTTCAAATCTTTCGATTAGCTCAGCTTCGATCACTTCCGGATCGACCGGACGCAATTCAATACGCTGACATCTTGAAACGACCGTCTCTGGAATAGATTGCATTGAGTCAGCTAAAATCACGATCATGGTCGTCTCTTGGGGTTCCTCCAACGTCTTCAACAATGCGCCAGATGCGTCGGGGGACATATATTGAGCACCATCAATCACAAACACTTTCATCGCGCCTTCGAACGGAGATATCGAAGCGTTCTCGACTAGATCAAGAATCGGATTGATACGAATTCTTGTGTGAGCTGTCTTACGCTGGTTTACTGGCGTAGGATGGTCTCTCTTGCTCTTGGTGTAAATATCAATCACACGAACGTCGGAGTGAAGGCCTTTGCGAATTCGCTGAGCTTGATGTGATGCGTTTAGATCGACACTAGTAGCCTCACCGAACATGTCTACTACCGGTTCACTATTGACCATGCAAGCAATGTCGAGTGCTAACGTTCTCTTGCCAACCTTGTCGGGTCCGGTAATTAAATAGGCGTGAGAAAGTCGTCCCGATTCAGACGATTTCGAAAGCAGGCGCGTCGCACCCGGATGCCCAAACGTAGTCCATCCAATAACAGGGGGACGCATGACTTCAGGTGAGACGGACTTAGTCAAGATCGAGACTCGATGCGAGTAGGTCTGCGTAGGTTTCACGTCGACGGATTAGCCGAGCTTCACCATCGTTCACCATCACGACCGCCGGGCGGGTCTGCATGTTGTAGTTACTCCCCATCATGAGGCAGTAGGCACCTGAGGCCGGAAGAGCCAGCAGCTCGCCCGGTTCCATATCTGGAAGATCGACGTCACGGGCAAGAATATCGCCCGATTCGCAGAATTTTCCGGCTACCGTGACGGTCTGGCTCCGAGTCTCAGTTGGCCTGTCGACTGGCACCACGGCGTACTCCGACTCGTAAAGCGCGGGTCGAATGTTGTCGCCCATGCCGCCATCAACGCTGACGTATGTGCGCACACCCGGGATGGTCTTGATACCGCCAACGGTATACACGGCAACGCCGGCACGCCCGACGATCGCTCGACCCGGCTCAACGATCAGCTCTGGCTCATCGAGACCGTACATATCACAGCCCTTTCGAACCGCGACAGCAATCTCCTTTGCATACTCGCTCATTGCCGGGGGGAGCATGTCGGCAACATAGCCGATGGCGAATCCACCACCCGGGGAGAACCGTTTCAGTTTAAGCCCGAACTCGTCCCGCATGTTTGCCGCGAACTGCAACACATAGTCGATCGCCTCCGAGTACGGCTCTAACTCGAAAATTGGTGATCCGAGGTGGAAGTGAAGCCCTTCAACGATCAGCGACTCTTTGCTCATTGCCAACTCAACAGCGACCTCAGCATCACCGGTTTCGATAGAGAATCCGAATTTCGAATCAAGAATGCCGGTAGAAGTGAGCAGGTGCGTGTGTGGATCGACGCTCGGAGAGAGTCTGAGCATGACGTTCTGTTTCACGCCAACTTCCCCTGCAACTTCGTTTAGAAGATCGATTTCGGCGAAAGAATCGAGAGTGATCGTTGCGACCCCGGACCGCACGGCCTCAACAAGCTCTCCACGATCTTTGTTGTTGCCATGAAAGTTGATTCGCGAGGTCGGAAAGCCTGCTGCCATCGCCACGGCTAGCTCACCGCCGGTGACGATATCCATCTTCATACCTTCTTCTTCGATAATCCTGGCAACAGCCGGATTGGCGAAGGCTTTTGACGAGTATGCAACATGAGTATTTTCGTATTCAGACGTAAAACTGCCCACGAAATCACGGCACATTCCGCGTAGTGTCGCTTCATCATAGATGTAGAGGGGACTTCCGTACTCAGCGACGAGGTCACGTACGTCGCAGCCCCCCACGGCCAGACGGCCATCGCCGCTCAGGTCAGCAGTAATAGGTAGTAGATCAGCTTCTGGAATATTGGACATCTGGGGAATATTTCGAACGTGGCTCTGCTTTGATTTGAGCAAATGCTAATTGAGTCGGGCACCCATTAGCCAATCGCCAATGGAATAACGCAGGGTGCTAAACGTAGGACGAAAAACCAATTGTCGGGCTAAGTAATTGACACGTCAATTTGAATTGGCAGTCGTCCTGCCAACTCGAACGTTGCATATCATTGCCGGTCTGGTGAATCGAATATGCGATTGTGCACCCGAAGATTTTAGAGTGAACCAGATGGCTCATCATGATTCTAAGATGTCTTTATTCAACTAGATATGACACGATTTAGGGACTATGAGCGATAAACCTGTACGACTAACCGAACTGGCAACCTGCGCCGGTTGAGCTGGAAAGCTCAGCTCGAGCGAACTTGTCCAGATCTTGGGCAGGCTGCCAAAACCGACTATCACTGATCCAAATGTGCTGGTCGGAATTGAAACTGGAGATGACGCTGCTATCTACCGGATAGACGATCGCGTTGCTCTCGTACTCACAAATGACTTCTTTGCGCCGATTGTCGACGATCCGTTCGACTACGGGCGTATCGCTGCCGCAAACGCACTTTCTGATGTATACGCGGTAGGCGGCAGGCCGATTACCGCGCTGAATATCGCTGCGTTTCCACGTGAGCTCGGACCCGAGGTAATCGCCAAAATTCTTGAGGGTGGGCAGGTTCAAGCCGAAAAGGCCGGGATCCAGATCATCGGTGGCCACACCGTCGATGACAAGGAACCTAAGTACGGTCTTGCAGTTACAGGAATCGTGACTCCGGGCAAACAGATCACGAATGCGAACGCTCAACCCGGCGACGTTTTGATTTTGACGAAAGCGATCGGTTCGGGGATTATCACGACGGCTGGCAAAGCGGGGACTGTGCCTGAGGAATCGATTCAGGCAGCTGTTGAGTCGATGGCGACTCTTAACAAGGGTGCGGCAGATGCAATGATCGAAGTGGGCGTGAACGCAGCAACTGATGTCACCGGATTTGGTTTACTCGGGCATCTTTCGCAGATGATGAAGGCAAGTGGAACCTCCGCTGCGTTGAACTGGTCGCAAATCCCGCTGCTTCCGGGTGTGCTTGAGTTGGCAAAGGCCGGATCGGTTTCTGCCGGCACGGCTCGCAATATGGAAGCGCTTGAGGGCGTTGTGAATCTCAAAGACGGAATATCGGACATCCAGTTCACGATTCTTGCTGACGCCCAGACCTCCGGTGGGATGCTGATATCGGCTGCGGAAGAACGTGCGGACGAGCTTGTAAAGAGATTTATTGTTAATCAGTCACCTTATAATTTTGTCATCGGTATGGTTTTCGA
>CAYTAO010000028.1:4622-22713 GCA_964435915.1 uncultured Dehalococcoidales bacterium | reverse complement strand
CCAGGAATCATCACGGTCTTGCAGTAACTGTCCCTGATATCGAGCCACAGGTTCTCTCTCTTGAGGAAAGGTATTTGGGTGAGAGAGAAAACCCTCAAAGCTCTAAACTCAAACTGATGGAAGTATTTCCCTCATCCCAACCTTCTCCCGGTGGGAGACGGAGTCGTTATCAGTGCCTACAGGAGGCTCCTACGACTTCGTCTCGTCCCAGATGCGAGTTCTGTCTTTGTCGTCCATCTCGGCTAGTACCTCGTCCCCAGCTAACTCTTCGGCTCGCATCACATGATCCCGTAGCCCAACAGCCGCTTTACGCAACACCGTTTCGGCGTCGATTCCAGCCGCGTAGACCTCCCGCACAACTGCCATCAAGTACTCACCCGCTCGCTCCTCACCATCTTCTAAAGAATCTCCTTCGATCGAGCCAAACGTAATTGGCATAAAGTGTTTTTCCGGCCATGGCAGTCCCGCTCGCATCACACGTCGTTGAACTGATGAAGAATATGCCAGCGCAGGCATCGCCACCGGCAATGAAGCGACAATAGAACGACTTCCGCCAGCTTCGGTACGTTTCAGGGCCTCCCATCTATCGACAACTTCTTCCGAGTCATCGACCGCCTTTTCATCGCCAAACACATGCGGGTGCCGATGAATCAGCTTCTCCCGAACGGCGTTGCAAATCGATGCTGCGTCGAAATTGTCCTCACGGCGAGCCATATCGGCGTGAAACACGATCTGGGTGATGATGTCACCCAGTTCCTCTTCGAGGCTTTTTGGATCTCCTGAATCGATCGCCTCGAGCGTTTCGTAGGTCTCCTCAAGCAGATTCGGTCGAAGTGAAACATGGGTCTGTTCCGCGTCCCAAGGACAGCCTCCAGGATCTCTCAGCAACTCAACAGTCGCAATCAGCTCCGCAAAGGCCTCTCCGGCCAACTTGGCTTGTTCGCTCAGTGAGCTCAATGGTTCCCTCGTTTATCTGGTTAGCACACGAACTAATTAAACTTATGGCACGTATGCTAACTGTCATGCCAGCCAGATCACAGCAAAACACAAAACGAAGACGCTCTCACTCTCCTTCATCAGCTGGTGTAGCTGTCCAGCATCGCCTGCCCCTGGTTGGCACCGCCATTTTTGCGCTACTGTTTCCGATATTCCTGATTCTCTTCAACACCTGCTACATAACGAACAGTGAGTGGCTTTACGACTACGGCTGGTGGCGAAACGACATCACTAACACCTCCGGTCTTACAACCGAGCAGTTGAACAGCGGAGCGGACCAGATCAAGGAGTATTTCGGTAACAACGCCGAGTTTCTCGATTTGCGAGTTACCAGCGGTGGACGAAAGGTTTCTCTCTACAAAGAGCGAGAAGTACTGCACATGGTCGATGTGAAAGCCCTGATGCAGGGGGTCTTTTCGATCACTCGCTGGTCGGGAGTTGTCCTGTTGCTGCTGCTCGGCGTCGGCCTACTTGTTCTCAAGCAAGATGTGTTCCCGCTTCTACTGAGAAGCTTGAAGTGGTCGGCAATCGGAACCGGGGTGTTTCTGATCGTTTTCGGGGTAACGGCGGCGATCGACTTTGGGTGGCTATTCACCCAGTTCCATTTCCTGAGTTTTACAAACGATCTGTGGATGCTTGACCCCTATAACGACTATCTGATTATCATGTTTCCGCAGCAGTTCTTCCTCGAAGCCACGATATTTATCGGGCTGCTGACGGTCATCGACTTCGGGCTTGTGACAGGCGCAGCTCGACTTGCCCATAAGCGTCTCGGCTAGCTTTCCAGTGTTTCGAGCCAGTCATCGACGATGGGTGGCAACTCGAGTACCGTTTCAACGGTGTAGTCAGGCTCGACCGTTTTCTTAAGATCTGGACATGAATCGCCACGCGCCCACACAGTAGACATCCCTATTACCGAGGCGCCCGCAATGTCAGAATACAGATTGTCGCCAACGTGCAGAGCACGCTCATGCACCACGCCCAGCGCCCGCAGCGTCGCGTCGAACATTAACCTATTCGGCTTGGCGATGCCCATCTCGTTAGAGTAGGCAATGTGACCGAATTTTTTCAGTAAGCCGATATCAGTGAACCAATGTCGAAACGCTCCACGGCTCGTGAGTCCTGTGTTCGTGACGAGTCCTATTCGCAATCCACGTTCAGTAAAACCATCGAGCATCTCTAACACACCGTCGAGAAGGGTTGGCGGGCTGTCGATGAATGACTTATCAATTGCTGCACCAACTGTGGCGATACCGAAGACTCCGATTCGATCTGGAAGCCCGCTGTCAATCCGCGAAAGACCTAGCCTGATCCATTCACCGAAGTGTGAATCGGTTTCGTCATCGTGACCGGCAGTTATATCGTCAGAAAGATCGACAAAAACCTTGAAAAAATCTGCCCGGTCCACCGATTCGCCTATTTCAGCAAGGGCCTCTACACCGTAGTCAGCACGTAACTCTCGACGTTGGGCAGAGTTTTCTTTTTTGCCGAACTCGAAGATCAGCGTTCGCCAAAGGTCGAACGTTACTGCCGCGGGTTTCGACAACTGCGCCACGGCTAGTACTTCACCATGCTGAACACATCTAGACCGGCTGGCAAAGCTTCTCTGCCATTCAGAAACTCAAGTTCCACCAGGAAGGCTGTCGACACGACTTCCGCGCCTAGGGATGTGACAAGTTGCACACCTGCACCAGCCGACCCGCCTGTCGCTAGGAGATCGTCGATGACCGCTACTCTCTGTCCTTCTACAACTGATTCGGTGCTAATTTCAAGCCGAGCGTTTCCGTATTCAAGTGCGTACTCGACTCCGATAACTGGCGGCGGCAGCTTACCGGCCTTACGAATGGGGATGAACGGAATACCGAGCATTGCTGCTACCGGAGCACCGAAAATAAAACCACGAGAGTCGATAGCCGCTATCGCCCTAGTATCCAGCGCCCGCAAATGATCTGAAAGCTCACCCGTAACGTAATACATCGCTTGGGGATTCGCCATCAGAGGCGTTAGATCCCTGAACAGGATTCCATCTGACGGATAGTCAGGAACATCACGTATCAGCGATTTCAGATCCAAAAAACACCACCCAAACATCTAGTAAGTAGTAAACGGAATTCAAACTAGATTGTAGTTCGCAAATAGAGTTTGTGAAATCAGATCTCGGAAGTACCTCTAGCTCAAACCCTAGATCTCTCTATCTGGATAGAAGCCATTCCAGATAAACCAGAAAACATTTACTGCATGCAACCGCTCAAGGGAATTGCCCACAAGTTCGCCCTCGTATAATTGACCGGTAAACGGTATCCAAAGCGTGCCGGTATGAATCGTCCTGTAACCACTCCTGACTGCCTTTCTTGATCAGCTTGAAGCTGAGTTATTGTCCATTTACAAGAGCTCCAAACGCCAACGCCGTGTCGGTAGCAGGATCAAAGTAGACGATTGTGGGTGTGCCTGAATGTGATGTGTGGACGAATTTTTCTAACCTAAGCTCGGAATACAGGAAGGAAACTGGGTCGCTGTCTAACCCGAGACTGAGGACGAGTTCGTCTGGATCATACGTCTCATCCGCAATTCAGACTCGACAATTCTCGGGTTTTCGATCGATGGAATACCATCGAATCCAAGAAGGGTCGCAATGTTGAGTTCCAATTCATGGGCAGAATTAGCCTCACCAGCAGCACCATTTGCGTTACTGGCGTCGCCAGGATTGATAACCACGGTTTCTCCTATTCCGAACGGCGTTCCTGAAAACGCAAGCCAGAACACATCGCCCGCGACCAGCACTATCAGCCCAAACCCAACAACCCTCTGCATATACACCTCTCCAAACTGTCATCTATACGCAGTTATACGTTAGATGCGACATGCTGGGCTTTCGAAGACGCACAGATGCTAAAATTTGCGCCCAGCAGTTCTGAATCTCCAGCCTGAGCAATTAGCGCAGTCACCGACCAACAGAAACACGAACAAAGGGCTCTCCGATCTACTTATCGAGGTTTTCATTAACTGGTTTTAGAAACCACACAAATACCGAGCTTGAATTGCGGCCGGGGTTGACGCTGTTTCAGGGTCAAAACGGGCACGGGAAGAGCAACCTGCTCGAAGCTGCCTACATGTTGGCGATCGCTAAATCACCTCGCTCGTCCCATGAGCGCGAACTGGTCAACTGGTCGTTAGCTGAAACTGGCGGGCACATGCAGGTGCTTGGCGTAGGCCGTGATGGCGACAATACGATTCAAGCTCAGATCGATGTAGATGTAATCGCGCCGGGATCGGTCAGAGGATCCACGGGATTTCGAAAAGGTTTACGGGTTAACGGAATCAAGCGATCAGCAATCGATTTCGTCGGAAACCTGAACATCGTGTTCTTCGAGGCTGAAGACCTCGAGATTGTCTACGGCTCACCGGGTAGACGTCGTCGGTATCTCGATATTTTGATCTCACAATCGAATCCTAAATACCTGAAAACGCTTCAGAGATACGGGCAGGTGGTAACTCAGCGAAACCAGCTACTCCGACGAATTCGAAATGGCATCTCGGAAGAAATAGAACTGCCGTTCTGGGACGAACGGCTTGCTTATGAGGGCGCACGAGTCACCGAATCACGGCGTCGTTCGGTTGATGGATTGAACGATCACGCAGTTCCGGCTCATCGTGATTTAACAGACGGCAACCAGCTTGAGCTTGAGTATCGTCCCCGAATAACGGCATCTCCAGACGATAAGCCGGATGTTGGATCCATGACCGCTGAGCAGATCGAGCAGGAGATGAAAAACACTATCGTCGGACTCCGCCCCAGAGAGATTTCACAGGGTGTGACAGTGATGGGACCTCACCGTGATGATCTCGAAATACGCCTGAACGGGAATGCTGCAGGACAATTTGCATCGCGTGGACAGGCACGGACCATAGCGCTTTCTTTGAAACTTGCCGAGGCCATTTTTGTCACAAACTCAACCGGCCGAACGCCGGTTCTCGCACTCGACGATGTTCTTTCCGAACTGGACCCCGAACGACGAAGGCTCGTTCTAGAAGCTGCCACCAAACATAATCAAGTTCTGCTCACATCTACCGAGCCGGGAATTGTGCCTGAACAGTTCCTCGAAACTGCAGATATCTACACCGTGATGAACGGTCGTGTGACGCAGGACGCAATTGCAAGTGCAGGCTCTCATGATTAGATCGGCATCTCAAACACCATCAGTCGAAGAGTTGCGATGGCATTTGGAGGAAGTAGTGTCGATAATGCGCCAGTCCAGTTATATTGTCGGGATGACCGGAGCGGGCATGTCAGTCGAAAGCGGTATCCCACCGTTCAGAGGCGCCGACGGACTGTGGACCAAGTACGGCGCACCACCAATGGACGGCTATTCGCAGTTCAAAAAAGATCCCACAGGTTGGTGGAATCGCAGAACGAACGAAAAGATCGACGATCACATTCTCGAACTGCGTGACGCACTGCAAAATGCTGAACCGCATGCGGGACACTACGCTCTTGCGGGTCTAGAGCAGGAAGGTCACCTGCAGTCGGTAATTACGCAAAACATTGATGCCCTCGATGAAAAAGCAGGTCTGAAAAACCTGATGGAAATTCATGGCAACCGCACAAAACTTCGATGCATCGAGTGCGGTGATCGCGTTTCTCTTGGCGATTTCGTTCCACTGTTTGCACCATATCCCTGTGAAAAGTGCGAAGGTCTGGTCAAGTTCGACACCGTAATGTTCGGCGAACCTATCCCAGACGATGTGATGGCCGCGTCGAGAGCCGAGATAGACAAGGCCGACTGCGTGATGGCGATAGGTACATCGGCTACCGTTCGACCTGCGAGCGGCTTGCTCTGGATTGCAGAGGCAGCGGGAGCGACAATTATCGAAATCAACCCTAGTGAAACGAAAATAACCCCACTTTGTAAGGTATCTTTGCGCACGACAGCAGGCGAGGCCCTTCCGCTTTTACTCACGATGCTAGAAAATTTGCCCGAATCGAACGATGACAACCAGCCGCTCCGATATGCGCCCGTCAATCCACAAGTAACAACTTCAAAATGACAACTCCCCTCGAACAAGAAATCGCCACTTACGCCGCAGCAAACCCAAAATCTGGAGCATTGCACGAGCAGGCAGTCAAATTCATGCCCGGCGGGGACACTAGAAATTCTATTTTCTGGGATCCGTTCCCAATCTACGTAGTCGACGGTGACGGAACGATTCTCACCGATGCCGATGGCAACAAAAGAACCGATATGGTCACTAACATGACTACGTTGATTCTCGGACACCGTCCTGCCGAGGAGACCGCTGCGCTTGCCGAACAGGTAAATCACGGGGTTTCATTTCCGGCACCAAATCCAGCGGTAGTTCGATGGGCTGAGCTCATGTGCGAACGAGTCCCGTCGCTCGACAAGGTCAGGTTCGTAAACACCGGTACCGAAGCAACTCTCAATGCCATTCGAGCCGCCAGAGCCTTCACTGGTAAGCAAAAGCTCGTGAAATGCGAGGGTGCTTATCATGGTAACCACGATGCTATCCAATTCAGCGTGACACCACCCCTCGATCTGGCTGGCGACGCAGAATCACCTGAAGCCATCGCCGAGTTCCCTGGTATTGCTAAGGCAGCTGTTGACGATATTTACATCACGCCGTTCAACGATATTGTGTCTGCTGAAAAGGTTATCCGCGAACATGCAGACGAACTGGCCGCGGTAATAGTCGAACCGGTAAACGGTCAATGCGGAATGGTGCCCGGAACGACCGAATTCCTTGAGGGCCTGCGCCGTATTACCGACGAACTTGGCATTTTGCTTATCTTCGACGAGGTAATCGCTTTCCGTATTGCCTATGGCGGTGCGCAGGACTACTACGGCATAGCTCCCGATCTCACCTGCTTCGGCAAGGTGATCGGCGGAGGTATGCCCGTCGGGGCGTTTGGTGGACGGGACGACATCATGGCGATGTGGGATCCATCAGATGGCGGGTCGACGGTTCAGCACGCTGGGACTTTCAATGGAAATCCTATGACCGCATCTGCGGGAGTAGCCACTCTGGAATCGCTGACGCCCGACAGGTATAAGTATCTCGAAACCCTGGGGGAATCGATGCGCACTAAGCTGCGGGCATTGTTCGCGGAACTTGAGGTTCCGATGGGTGAAACCGGTGTCGCATCGTTGTTTGCGCTTCAGTTCACTTCGACCGAAGTAGTCGACTATCGAACATTCTCAACCAACGACAAGATCATGATGCAGACGATGTTCATCGGTCTTCTGAACGAAGGCTTCCTGATGTCGAACCGTTGTGCAGGGAACGTGTCGCTGGTTCACACAGAAGACGACGTCGACGCCTTCGTTACCGCAGTGGGTAACGTCCTGAAACGGACCGGGTACGCGTAGCCTGGAACTTCAGGCCTGAGTCCTCGAATGCGCCACCGAACTCACCGCGTATGATCGACTTCATAGATTCATCCTTTACCGACTGGAGAGCGAACTCGTCCATGCCGTCTGCCACACGGGCTTCGTCATTGATCTCCATCGGATCGTCGATATCTAAATCACGGATCTTCTTCTGGAGGTAGGACGGGAACGATACGATGCGAGCCGGAGTTGACGAGCGCTTGGTCTCTCTGACAACCACAATCACTTCAGAATCGGTTAGTTTGGCAGCGAGAATCTCGTATTTGTTAGCTCCATCGATCATCTTCCGCCACCTGATGGCGATACGAACCCGTAGCGTCCAATGTAGTCACCACTTGATGAAACAACGGTCGCAATCGATTCGTCCATTTTGAGTTTGAACTTATCTCCGCGAGAAACGGAGGCAAGAGTCTCGGCAAGTGCGACCTTTTTCAATTCAGACACGCTGGCTATAGCAGGATCTGGAATAAACCGTGCAGAATTGGTAGCTGTTCGACCCGATGTCCGTCGAGCGATTCCTGATCGATCCAACTTCTTGAGTCTGTCCAGTTGTCGTATCGCCACCCTGTTAAGAGGGTCGATCGACACTGCCTTTTTGAACAGAGTATGCGCGTCCTTGTATCTGCTCAGATCGAGATAGCCCTTCGCCAGTCGGTTCAAATAACTCACCTTTTCGGAATCAAAATTCAGGACTTCGAGGTTCACTTCGATAGCAGCTTCACAACGATCTGCTAGAGCGTGCTCTACATCATCTTTTTGAAATTTCTTTAAGAATCGAGGCGTTTCGAATGATTGACTCTGAGTAACCATTTGGGGTCCTGTGGAGTGCTTTCAGAACGGTTATTTAATCAACGATAGGCAGTATCTACAGCCTTACTACACAGGTGATACCTCTGGGTGGCTCACTACCTAACCGGTGCTAACCCGCTATTCGTGTGTGAGCCAGCACACAGGTTTCGGGCAGGTGTAACTTGTGATTCAAGTGTGCGTAGAAGTTTTACGAACTAGCAGTACCGTGTTTCACAACAACCCCAACGCAGCGATAGCACAGATTTTGGCGAAAGATTGCAGATGGAAATAATCGGTAAAAAAACCGGTAAGTTACGTCTACTGTCTACCCGCGAATTCGAAGCCATGAAAGATGAAGGAAGGCTTCAACAACAATACTGAACGACATCTTGGATTTACCAACGGTTCGATCCATGAACACGTAGGGGTATTCAACTACCTTCATCCCGGCTTTTTCACACCGGTAGGCAACTTCTGCCTGAAAACCGAAGCCGGTCAACCGGAGGCGATCAATGCCGATAGTCTCGAGGGTCTTTCGGCGAAATCCCTTGAACCCTGCCGTCGCATCTTTGACCTTCAATCCAAGAATGATGCGGATGCCCACGTTACCCCAGTAACTGATCTGCTTACGGCGCCAGCTCCAGCCTGGATCGACTCCGCCGCCAAAGGTGTACCTCGAAGCGACCACTACATCGGCCTCGTCGAGTTCAGCGAGTAATCCCTTTAGAATCTCAGGTGGATGTGACAGATCGGCGTCCATTTCGAAGATGTACTGCGCACCAGAGTCGAGTGCGGTCTGAAAACCAGCCATGTAAGCGGTTCCCAAACCCTGCTTGCCTTCTCGGTGAATCACTAAAAACACGCCTGGATAATCGTCAGCCAGCTTGTCGGCGAGTTCACCGGTTTCATCGGGCGAGCCATCATCGACCACGATGAAGCCAAGGCCGTCGATTGCCTGTTGCTGGACCTGCTCAACCAACACGGGTAAAGTCTCGACCTCATTGTACGTAGGCACCACGATGGCGATCTTAAAGTGAGACTTGTCTCTGTTTTCAGATTCTGCAATCAATCTAGAGTCCCAATTTCAAAGATTTATGTTCGACCATGATGCAGGTGTCCATCACAACGGCCACTCCACCGCTGGAAACTATCTCGGCCGCTTGTTCATTAAAAACGCCCTGTTGCAGCCACATTACCTTTGCGCCTGCTGCCACCACATCAACCGCAATGGGCACTGCTGCCGATGAACTCCTGAACACGTCGACGATGTCGACTTCAACTGGCAGATCGAGAACCGAGTCGTAGGCCTTAATACCGTTCCATTCAGTGATGTTCGGGTTCACCGGGTAAATGGTGTAACCCTCTCGCTGCATGTACTCCGAAACGTATTTACTGGCGCGGTCTTCCCGGTCGGATATTCCGACTACTGCAATTGTCTTCGAATCGCGAAGAATGGTGCGTATTTCAACTTTTGAAGGATTAGAAAACATTACTTAGTCTCACCCTTCCGCTCAACAACTTTGTACTTCCCGAAAAGGTTGTTCATCCCCACCCGTGCCACATCAAGGACGGCAAGTATTCCTCTGGACAGGGTCATCTTTGAACCCTCGACGTAGTACCAGTCTATCGGCACCTCGCCAACGGAGAACCCTGCTTTTTTAGCCATGACGAGCAGCTCAACATCGAACGCCCAGCCATCGAGTGATTGGTGTGGGAACAGCTTGATCGCTGATTCGGCCGAAAACAGCTTGAATCCGCACTGAGTATCTTCTATCCCTCGAAGTGCCAGGACCTTCACGGCATAGTTGAACAAACGCCCCTTGATATGGCGGCTTCGAGGCTCAGCGAAACGGCGGGCGCCGTTCGCTTCACGAGAGCCGATGGAAACATCAAATTCTGGGTGGTCATCCCCGGTGCCACTGTTCTGACCTGATCCGGTGAAGAACCGACCCAAATTGTCGGCAGGCATCGAAAGATCAGCGTCACATAGGAACCGCCAAGCTCCGGAAGCCTCGTCCATACCGCGCCTTACGGCAGCACCTTTGCCGCCGTGGGGAGTGTCGATGAGACGAACGCGATCGTCCGATTCAGCGATCTCAGAGACGATCCGTACGGTCTCATCGGTGGAGCCATCGCTAACGACAATCAATTCCCATGTGCGACTGGGAGTTTCAGTTGACCAGATCGCAAGATAGTCGACCAACGCCTTGATAGTCGACGCGATCCGAGCCTGTTCGTTGTAGGCGGGAATCACGACGTTTAGGTACAGCTGGGTCAAGTTGCGTGTTCGGTATTGTGATTAAAGGACGTAGCATCGGATTTCACCGATGCTATTCGGTTTTTTCGAGTTCAAACGCATCGTGTAATGCCTGAACTGCTTGCTGAACCTGATCGCGCTCAATGATAGTGGTGATGCGAATTTCAGATGTCGTGATCATATCGATATTCACGCTGGCTTCGGCAAGCGTATAAAACATTTTGGCAGCGTAACCGGGTGCATTTTCCATGCCGGTTCCAACCACGCTAACTTTGGCCAGATTGGATCCTGTAACAACTTCAGTGTACTTCACCAACGAGTCGTTTTCGATTACCTCTGCGGCCTGCTCAACGCTTGCGAGTGCGACAGTGAAGGTGAAGTCGGTTGTGCCGTCGGACGAGGCGTTCTGGACGCTAACGTCGACACTAACTCCGGCATCGGCCAACGGCTGAAGCAGTCCTGCGGCAACACCGGGTTGGTCAATCACACCTCGAACGGTGATTTTTCCGACGTTTTGATCGACTGCGATACCCGTAACGGCCTTGCGTACTTCCATTGTGTGCTCTCCTCCGTGGATAAGCGTTCCAGTTGCATTCGAGAATGACGATGCGACGTAGATCGGCATGTCGTACACGAGGCCAAGTTCTATCGAACGAGGGTTCATTTTCGCACCGAGAACTGCCATTTCCAGCATTTCCTGAAAGCCAATCTCGGCAAGTTTTCGTGCTTTGTCGGTGAGGCGAGGATCAGTTGTGTAGATTCCCTCGACGTCCGTGAATATCTCGCATCGCTCGGCCTCGGTGGCAACAGCAAGCGCCACGGCTGTGGTGTCAGAAGCACCACGCCCCAGTGTTGTGACATCACCAGATTCGGCAAGTCCCTGGAACCCGGCAACGATGACGATGCGGCCCCGGTCGAGTTCGCGGTGGAGCCGATCTGTTTTGATGTCTGCGATTCGAGCTGAGCCGTGCACCGCATCAGTTTTGATCCCGGCCTGCGGACCGCTGAGACTCACTGCATCGTGCCCACGGGCCTTCAGTGCCATCGCCATTACTGTTGAGCTGACCAGTTCACCTGTTGAAAGCAGCGTGTCCATTTCTCGAGCGTCAGGAGTCACGCCCATCGTAACCGCCCTCGACAGAGCATGTAACTCGTCTGTTGAATCACCCATCGCAGAGACGACGACAACGACGTCGACCCCTTCTTCGCTACGATCGATGATGCGTGATGCCACTTTGTGAATCAGATCGGCATCAGCGAGCGAGCTTCCACCATACTTCTGCACAACAACCGGCCGTCGAGCAATATCAGATCCAGAGTGAGTAGTCATGAGCTCGACATCACCGATGCACCTTCGTGCGAAACTGCCAGAATCATGGGATTGCCGTCAACACCAAGCATTCGAGCCGTCTCTGACATTTCGTAACTGATCGTCACTTCGCGCTCAGTCGCCAATGCCAGTACTGATGGACCTGCACCGGACAGGAATGCACCATGGGCTCCGCCCTTGATCGCCGCTTCGATGAGTTGCGGCAGAGCCTTAAAAGTCTGGGCCCGATGTGGCTGGTGAAGCTTGTCATCGGTCGCGTATTTCAGGAGCTTGAGTCGACCGGTTGATAGTGCGTTGACCAGTAGTGCGGCCCGTCCGATGTTGAACACAGCGTCGGTTCGGCTAATCTGGTCGGGAAGAACAGCACGCGACTCGTGGGTGTTAGTCAGCATATCGGGAACAAACAGCACGGCATGTAGGTCTTCTGGAACCTTCACTTGGTCGACGATCCACTTATCGGAGCCACTGCGAACACCGACTGTGCAACCGCCGTAGATAGCTGAAGCGACGTTGTCGGGGTGGCCTTCAATGCCGGCTGCCAGAATGGTGAGCTCTTCATCGGAAAGGTCGGCACCTGAAATAGCAGATCCTGCCACCAACCCGCTCACGATCGCGGCAGAGCTGCTGCCCATGCCCCTAGCGTAGGGGATCCGGTTTCTGCATTCATATTGCAGGGCCGGAACTGGTTCTCCCATGTAGTTGAACACGGCTTCGACGCCGGTTACGACAAGGTTTCGCGTATCCTGTGGGAGCAGATCGGCACCTTCACCGGTAGTCGCAACACTGAAATCGCCACGTGTAACGGTCAACTCGTTCCATAAATCGAGTGCCATGCCAATGCAGTCGAAACCGGGTCCGAGATTGGCGGTAGTTGCGGGAGCGCTTACTGTAACTGAGTTCAAGTTAGTTTTTGTGAGATGAAGTTAAGAGCTTCGATTTGCAATCAGATGCTTGTGATCCCACCTGATACGGTGGTTGTACTGATTCGAAAAACGAGTTGTATTTCGATCCAACCTTGTAAGTATAATCTGCCGTCGTCCATACGGACCGCTTTGTAAGCAATCCGTTTCGTAACCATTAATCGCTATACACCACACAGCCCTGTAAAACGAAGTAGGCAAATACATGTCGAATATCGTAATCATCCTCGGACAGAACAATGCCGCCTCAAATATTGCCGATAAGGAATCTCAGGAAGCGGCGGCCCGCGTAGGTGGAATCGATCTGAGATTTGTCGACAATCAACAGCCATTTGACAAGGTTGTCGAGCAGTGCCGAGGTGCAGTGATGATTCTGCCGAGAAGCGGTTACGAACATCTGGTCAAGCTGGTGGAAAAGGTCGGCACGATAAAGCTGGTACAGACTTCAAGCGCAGGAACTGACTGGATCGACAAGTCGGCGCTCGCTGAGCTTGGCGTGAATGTAGCGAATAACGGTGGAGCTAACGCTGTTGCAGTTGCCGAACACGCCATCGGCCTGATGTTTGCGATGTACCGGAAATTCGACGTTCAGATCGAAAGTGCCAAGAATGGCACGTGGATGGCCGGGGTGAATGGTGACCGCGGTGAATTCCACACGCTGGTCGGCAAGCGAGTCGGAATAATTGGACTTGGCAGAATCGGATCACGTGTAGCCAAGCGACTCGCGGGATGGGAATGCGAACTCCTCTACCATGATGTGATCGATCATGATGACGATTACGTAGCGGCCACCGGAGCTAAGAAGGTTGATCTCGACAAACTGATCTCGACCTGCGACGTCATTACGCTACATGTTCCGCACGATCGACTTACCGAACACATGATGTCGCACCGAGAATTCGAAATGATGAAACCAACAGCTATTCTCATCAACACCTGTCGCGGACCCGTGGTCGATGAAAACGCCCTGATACGCGCACTCGAGTCGAAAGAAATTTTCGGTGCCGGGCTCGATGTCACCGAAATTGAGCCGATCGAGGCTGACAACCCACTGCTAACAATGGACAACGTGATTATCACCCCTCACCTCGCGACTCGAGCGATCGAATCGGAATGGAATGCTGCGCAGTTCACAATGGACAACGCAGGCCGGATGGTTCGAGGCGAAAATCCCGAATGGATCGTAAAACCAGTGTGATTAGTCGAACATTTATCTCCTTGCATCAAGACCACACGATGATCACCAGAACCGCAACACCAACAGCGCAGGTTCCACCGCTATAATCGATTGGCACGATCAGTCGGGGTGTGGCGCAGCTCGGTAGCGCGCTTCGTTCGGGACGAAGAGGTCCTCGGTTCAAATCCGAGCACCCCGACCATGCAATTCCAAACTAGACCTCAGTTGGACTAATTATCTGACTGGGGTCTTTTGACAGCAGAATTGACAGCAACCCGAGATCATTTCACTGCTGTCGAGGTGTAAATCACCGGACCTGTAGTCGCACCACAAATGGCGGCCAGCCTCATTCAGCGCTCTGCGCGTCCGACTTCACCCGATGCCAGTACATGTCTCGGTGTTCTTCCGCTGTTGCAAGCTCGTAGCGGGCATCCTCTAGATCTTCAGACTCTTCAAATCTTTGAGATTGCTCGAAATGATCGAGAGCGAGATTCAGTAGGACACGTGCACGCTTTCACGCTTTATTGAGTCGAACTTATGATTCATGCACGTTCCTACGATCAGCTAACTGCTCTCGTATCGGTCTTGGCGTCTTGGATGTATTGATTCGGCGCGAACATATCAGGGTTTTCGAGATGGTGAATCAGGTCCTCCAACGCTCTCCTAGTGATGACCACCTTCTCGCCTGATCGCTGTGACCACGGTTGCATTGATGGAGTCTAGCCGGTAGCTGCTGGCAGCTCCGATAGTTCGGTGGCACGGGCTGGGGTTGTCCCCCTACCCGGAGTACTTCTTATCCGAGTGGCGATGATTTGTCGTTGTGAAGGTGCAGAAATTTCGCGCGGGATTTTCGTGCTTCACCCTTTGCTCTTATCTGGAAACGGTGCTGATCTCTCGTCTTAATTTTTCGACTAATATCAAAACGCGATCGTGCTAAAGTGCTGGTCGAATAATCACGTGGATCCGGGGGCAAACAATGAGTCGGAGACTTGAAGGTCGTGTGGCGATCGTTACGGGTGCCAGTTCCGGTATGGGCAGAACCACCGCACTAAAGTTCGCCCGGGAGGGCGCGAAAGTCGTCGTCGCTGCCCGACGAGAGGATGAATCCAACGAAGTAGTTGCGGAAATCACCGACCACGGTGGCGAGGCGATTTTTGTTCGCACAGATGTCTCGGTCTGGTCCGATGTAGAGAATATGGTCCAGAAAACCCTTGATGAATATGGGCGGCTTGATTGCGCATTCAACAATGCCGGTCTTAGCGCACGACTCACCGAGGATTGGCTCGCAGTAACCGAAGAGCAATGGGATCAAACTGCAGACATTAACTTGAAAGGTGTCTGGATGTGCATGAGACACGAAATCCCGGCAATGCTTGAATCAGGTGGTGGTGTCATCGTGAACAATTCATCGGTGTTGGGAGAGCGAGGGTCGGGTTCAGCTCCGTATGCCGCCACAAAGCACGGGGTTATTGGACTGACCCGATCTGCAGCGGTGACTTTTGGAGATAAAAATGTTCGCGTGAATGCCGTGTTGCCAGGAATTATCATGACTCCGATCATTCAGGCTCGATTAGAACAAAACCCCGAGTTGGCAGAAAAGGCTGGAGAGGTCATTCCACTTGGCGAAATGGGTCCACCAGATTCAATTGCGGAGGCGGTTACATGGCTCTGCAGCGACGAAAGTTCATACATTACCGGGCAAACCCTGACGATTGATGGTGGTGTCCTCGCGCAATTTTTCGCAAACTAAACTCCAACTGGATTTCACTTTCGGTTGGAGCCTTTTTGTAGCAAATTGTGTAGCAACCGCCGCCGCCACAAGCAATATGTGATCACCAAGTAAGCACCTCCCACATCGGCAAATTCAGAACGATTTCAGAAACCATCCTCCCAAACACGCGAAAAGCCCGCTGAGTAGTTGAGCGGGCTCTTATTCTTTAGCTAACGGGGGAGGGCCCGTTCTTCTTCTTCCATTCTTCGTACTCGGGGCGACGGGCATCGGAAAGCGGGTAGTATTCACGCAGATGCCCACCTTGCTCTAGCCGCTGACGGCTAAATTCTTCCCACTCGGCGTGAACCTGACCCGTTTCGGCCAGATCCTCTGCGAGATGAATCGGTACTACAACCGCGCCATCGTCATCCGCAATTATGATGTCGCCCGGTGCAACGAATGTACCTGAGCAGTTGATATCAACATTAACCGCATACGGAAACATCATAGTCTGCGTGTGGTAGTTCGGAGTTACCCCTTTCAACCACAACCCCAATCCATCAGGAGCCTCCGGGTAGTCACGAATGCAGCCATCGACCACCGCACCGACGCCCCCCGCACCCATAAAGTACGTGAGCATCATGTTCCCGAACACGCCACTGTCCAAACTCCCGAGCGCATCCACAACAATCACGTCACCTGGCTGTGTACCGTAAAGCGCGTGTCGGTGCAGCTGAGTCTCGGGTTCGACGTACTCACCCTCCGGATACTGATCCTCACGTTTGGGCATGAACTGAAGCGTAAGAGCAGGGCCAACAATCTTTTTGCCAGGTGTGTATGAGGTTGGGCCTTGAATGAATGCGTTGTTGATCCCCATTTTATTGAGATCACCCGACGCAGTCGCCGAACTCACGTGCTTGTACAGAGAGTCAATCAATTCCTTTGACGGTCGTTTTATGTCCTGGATATCTTTGGGATCTTGCATCGAAATTCTGAGTCCTTGTTCCTAAGTTCTTGGTTCCATTACAAGTGATTACATTTGTGCCGATAATCTCCGGTCAGTTTAGTAAGATACCCGGAAATAATGACCAGATTCGAGCATCTAGACCACTGTCAAAAACGCGATGAGTGAACACTAAACATCCAATCGCCACTCCGCAAGCGACATGCGGCAGTGAGATCCAACAGTAAAAAACCCTATTACCAACTGGTATCCACTTCTCGCATATCACCTCGTTCGCGTAATTATCAATATTGGATTGGGGCAATAATCCTAGTCGAGCTGCACTCCCACTGTGGGCAGTCACTCGATCACATCTTCGGGCTACCCGCGGATCCACATACCATTGAGAATGATTCGCAACGTTTTGGTTCAATCCAGATAGTTTTGTAAACCATGAAAATGGCTCATGAGCCGACACTCCGCACAAGCAGTTTCCACAGCGAGGCGCACTACCAGCCTGACTCGATTTCACAGCTTAACTGCAATATGCGTAGTGCGTGGCGATACTTTTCAGCTTCTGCGAGACTACAAAGTGTCACAACCCCTTTACCAGTGTTGTGCGCCTCAAGCATGATCAACGAAGCATCAGCAGGAGAAAGTTCCGGCAGCGTTTTCAGTAACGCCCAGATCACGAAATCCATCGAATGATGACTATCGTCGAACAGCACAACCGCCCATCGATCACATCTACCAGAAGATGTTTCGCTAATTTCACTCGGGATTGTTACGCGCCCCACATCGGGATCAGATGAACCACGATGCAATGCAATAGACCAATCGGTGTTGACACCGCCTAAAATCAGGAAGAATCTTCTTCCGCCACCACTTCTGACAGTAAGTCGATTCTTTCGATTCGAGGATTCTTCCAATATGCGCATAACCGACGTCAGGCCATTCCCGGTATGGGTAGGCTCTCGAAACCAGATGTTGGTCAAAGTTGAAACTGATGAAGGCATCTACGGCTGGGGCGAATCTGGTCTATCAAGTAGAGAATTGGGTGTCAAAGGCATCGTCGAACACTACAGGGAATTTCTAATCGGACGAGATCCGATGCAGCGCGGAGCCCTGTGGCAGGAAATGTATCGTAGCCAGTACTTCGAAGGCGGGCGAACGCTCACAGCCGCAATTTCAGCCATTGATATCGCCCTGTATGACATTGTTGGTAAAAAACTTTGCGTACCCGTCTACGAATTACTTGGCGGCAGACAGCGTGACTGGGTTCCAACCTTCGCCACCGGGGGCGGTAACACCCCCGAAGAGATGATCGATGTTGCACAGCGAATGATGGCCGAGGGATTCGACTGTTTCCGACTTGGACGAGGGTACAAGCCTGAAAGTAAAGGTATATTCGAACCCCGCGATTCAATTGCGCTCACGGCCGAGGGTCTTATCAAGACACGAGAAGCCATTGGCCGACGACCAGTCATCGGCATCGACTATCACCACCGACTATCGGTCGCCGAAGCCGCATCGTTCTGTCAGATGATGCCCCCGCACACATTGG
>CAYTAO010000028.1:4227-4612 GCA_964435915.1 uncultured Dehalococcoidales bacterium | reverse complement strand
TGCTGAGTCCCGTGCTGCTGTGCCTGGAGGCAAGTGGCAGTTCCTGCCGTACATCGAGCGCGGCCTCAGCAACTACATTCGAATCGACATCTGTAACGTCGGTGGAATCACCGAAGCAATGAAAGTCGTCGGCTGGGCAGAGGCGCATTACATCGACCTCATGCCCCACAACCCACTGGGTCCGATCTGTGTAGCCGCGACATCACACATGGCAATGGCGTCGGCTAACTTCTCATGGCTCGAAATTCGGGAGTCCGCAGGTGAGCAAAACGGCTTCTACTCGAAAGAAGTATTCCCCGTTCAACCCGAAATCGTCCCCGGACGAGTAACAGTTCTCGACCAGCCAGGTCTCGGAGTCGAAGTCGACGAAGCCTCACTCACAGAA
>CAYTAO010000028.1:0-4217 GCA_964435915.1 uncultured Dehalococcoidales bacterium | reverse complement strand
CGGCTCCCACACCAACTGGTAGCAGGCTGCAATTTTCTCATCCCGACCCGTATGGAGAGACCCAGTTCACTCGAAACAGAGTGGTGTCTCTTCACATCGGTGGGTGCGAGGAAACAACCCGCTTCCGAACCTTCTATCCCTTCTCCATTAGGGAGAAGGTTAGGTTGAGGGGGATGCCAGCATTCACTCGAACTCTGTCGCCAATCTCAACCAGCCAGCTTTAGTTTGCTACTACAGATACACGCACCGCCTGTTACATTTGGCGCACTCGAACTGATCCTAAAAATGGAAGGCTCTAAACGGCAATGGCTGTATCGATAGATCTCACCGGAAAACGCGGCGTAATATGGGGCGTTGCGAACCAACGCAGCATAGCCTGGGCCATCTCCGATCGACTCGCAGAAGCCGGAGCCGAGCTCGCGTTCACCTATCTCAACGAGCGGCTCAAGGACCCGGTAACGAAGGCTATCGCCGGTCTCGACAACCCAATGTTGCTCGAATGCGACGCAACAGATGACGATCAAGTCCAGGCCGTTTACGACCACGTCAAGAAGGAGTGGGGTGAGATCGACTTCGTCGTTCACTGTATAGCCTATGCAGAGCGAGATGATCTGGGCGGTGACTTCTCAGCCACGAACCTCCAAGGGTTCCGCACAGCCCTCGAAACCAGTGCTTACACGCTCATGCCAGTGGTCGGAAAAGCAGCGCCTCTGTTTGGCGAATCAGGTGGCTCGGCCATCACTCTCACATTCGACGCCTCACAGCGCGTATACCCCGGATACAACATCATGGGTACTGCCAAAGCAGCTTTAGAGAACGAAGCACGTCAGCTCGCCGTCGAGTTTGGCGAACGAAATATCCGAGTAAACGCTATATCCGCTGGGCCTCTGCCAACTCTGGCTGCACGCAGCATTCCCGGCTTCAGGGACATGACTCGTGCTCACCGAGAGCGATCTCCGCTGGGAAGAAACATCAACCACAAAGAGGTAGCCGATACCGCTCTGTTCCTGCTCAGCGATATGTCCAGCGGGATCACCGGAGCAATCATCCCGGTCGATGCCGGTTACGGAATTATTGCCCTCTAAAACATGCCAGAGAACAATTCGGATATCACCCTCGGTCTCTCAGCGTCCAGATCGCTGATCGTCGAAGGCTCTGTCATCTACAGCCCAAGCGGTAAAGACGAACACCGTGTCCTGTCGAGCCCTGCAATGATCATGGAAATGGAACTGGCGTGTGTAGACGCCGTACGGGATCACCTGGGTGAAGGTGAATCGTCTGTGGGCTTCCATGTCGACGTTAAGCACCTGGCCCCAGTTCCGGTCGGCGAAAAAGTGTCAACCACAGCCACTCTGATCGAGATAAATGGCAAGAAACTAAAATTTCATGTCGATGCGCGGTTCGGCAATATACTCATAGGAACCGGCATACACCGACGGGCGGTTGTCCGATTGTAAATTGGTGTTCCCTCGCTAACCGACCGGTCACCAGTTGCGGCAAACCCCTACAAAATCTACTGGCAGTCGAAATACCGGTTCTGTGTACGATGATTTAGTCACGCGCGCCACTCATGTGCGCATTTAGCGGTTGTGGTACCTAACTGTGTTGGTGGCTAAAAGCCGAAGATGTCAATTGGCTCAGCATAAAATTCTTTGAGAGGCTCTCCATCCCACTCAGGATCACTGGAATGGTGATTTACCTTCACGAACAACTAGCCAGTATCACGAATCGCTGACCGGATAATTTACAGCGATCTTTCGCCGTTAGTCGAATCTGAATGCTCGCTCTCGGGATGAAGCTCAAGTAAAGCCTGAGCAATGCTCTGGCGGGTGACGATACCAATCACGTAATCATCGTCCATGACCACCAGCTGGCTTACCGGCTGCCTGTCCATTTCACTCAGCGCCTCTCGCGCCGGTTCATCTCTCGATATTACACGCACGCTGCCTGAGTTCACTAACTGGCCTACAGCGACTCCAGACCGTTGAGCAAACGGGACATCGTCCAGATCCTGTCGCACGATAAATCCAGTGAGCTCGCCGTTGCGGGCAATAGGAATCGGCGACGACGGACTCATAGACGCCATACCTATCATGACTTGAGTCACGGTTAGGTCGCTCTCGACCATCGGCGGCATCGGACTCGTCGCCAACTCAACGCGAAAACCCAGATGATCCTGCACCACAGACGACGAAGCAACTTCCTCCAACCGTCTTTTGTCCACCTCCCCTCTCGCCTCGGAACGAGCGGAAGACATGAGGAACCAACCGATCAGCATGATCCAGACTCCGCCAAACACATCGCCAGAGATAATCCTCCATGCACCCCAACCGATAAGAAGGTAGAAAACCACGCGTCCCACCACATATGCAACTCGCGATGCACGCTGAGTGTCGCCAGTCAAGCCCCACACCGCAGATCGAAGAACACGACCACCATCCATCGGATAACCCGGCAACAAATTGAATCCGGCAACAAGAATGTTCATCCAGCCGGTGAAAAAAATCACGCCGTGGAGTGGTGTGACATGAATCTCGTAAACCGGATGAAATTGAAACCACCATCCGAGAAGCGCCAAACCAATGCCCAGAGAAACCACCGGACCGGCGAACGCAATAAGAAACTCATTACGTGGGCGAGAAGCTTCTCCTTGGATGTGTGAGACCCCACCAAACAACAATAGCGTGATGCCCCGCACTCGTAATCCCTGCGACAACGCAACAAGAGAATGACCGAGTTCATGTGCAAGCACTGAAGTGAACAGCAGCAGCGTAGTTACGATCCCTGCAAGCCAGTACTGCGGCTCCGACCAGAAACTAAAAAAAGACGGATACGCGGTTGTCGACAACGACCACGTGATAATCACAACAGCTATCAGCCAACTCACGTTAATATCGACTGGAATCCCGACTACTGAGAACAGTTTTATTGAACTACGCAAATTGTCAGTAACCTCTTTCTCGGCCGACACGACGGAATATCAAACCCTCCTGTCGCAACCCTATACGTACGCGCCCACTCACAACCAGCGTGTCCCTGGACCCAAGACCCAAGAAAGCACTCAACTTCGGCCCAGAATCAGCAGTAGTACCCCATTGCCGGACTATCATGCACCCATTACTTCCTCAGCCTAGCGATGCCAAAATACGTTTTGGCAATCATAGGATGGTCGTTTATCACGAATGCCTAAATCCATTTCCGCAATTCAACTAATCCGATGAATTCTTTCAAGCAACCGTTCTACGGATGGCGGATCGTCGGGGCAGGCGGAATTGTTCAGTGGTACACATCTGCAGTGTACTGGCGCGGCTTTCAGGCATTTCTCCCTTCAATACTAAGCACATTCGGTTGGGGCCACGGAGCCACCGCGATCGCCATATCGATTGGGCGAGGTGAAAGCGGGATAATCTCACCCTTGGTAGGAATTCTTCTAGATAAGTACGGACCTCGCAAGGTAATGGCTTTCGGTGTTTTTGTCACCGGCGGTGGTTTTATGTACATGAGCCAGATGCAGTCACTGTGGGAATTCTATTTAGCCATCACATTGCTAACACTCGGAATGTCGTTCGGCACATTCATCGTATTCGTAGTAACCGTCGCAAACTGGTTCGTTCGAAAACGGGCCAGGGCCCTGGGCATCCTGATGTCGTTTTCTGCCGTTGGAGGACTGACTTTACCTCTCCTTGTAGCGTCAATCGAGGAGTTCGGCTGGCGGGAAATGTTGATGGCCACAGGAATCGGGTTTTGGGTCATCGGATTCCCCTTAACCTTCGTGATGAGAAAGCGCCCGGAAGATCACGGATTGCTACCCGACGGAGGTCCGCACCACAAGTCCGACTCGTCAGGTACCAAAGATGGCCGGATGGCACGCGTCAGAGAAAACGCCATAACGATGAGACAGGCCATCAAGCTTAGATTCTTCTGGCAGTTAGCAATCGTTACAAGCCTCGGGCAACTCGTCAGTTCAACGAACATCTTTCACTTTTCCGCGCTCCTAGAGTACGGAATGACAACAGCTCTAGCAGCATCTGCGGCCGGAGCCGTTGCCATCGGAGATCTGGCTGGAAGGGCGGGCATTGCAGTACTCGGTGACCGGTTAGACAAACGAAAGATGCTCACAGTTTCGATGATCATGCAAACCCTGGGCGTAGTTGGTCTGTCGACAATCAATGCGACTGTTCTGGGGGTTAATCTCGGGATGTGGCCCCTCCCGCTGT
>CAYTAO010000027.1:19597-28061 GCA_964435915.1 uncultured Dehalococcoidales bacterium | reverse complement strand
AGAAGCCCTTGCAGAAATGCAGGGGCGTTTCTGTTAATTGTTGTAATTTTGTTGTAACCGCACGATTTAATTCGGCTGCTGGAAGTACTGACAACACCTACCACTTGTCCAACAGCTTCAGGTGTTCCCTGGTCGAATGTGCGTGGCTCTCGCAACATGCTGGCGAGTGTCACAGTCGGTCGCCGATAGACCTCCCGCCCCTTTGTTACAAAAGGATGTGGGGGTGGCGGTGCTGAGCCGGTGCTAGTGGCTATGGCGAAGTTCACCTAAAAATATGCGACTAGGTGTTAATGATTGGTTGAGTCTAGGGCTGAGGCTTAAGGTTGGCGTGGGTTCCAGATTGACTAACGTGTGTTCCGCTTTCCTGTCGGGCAGAGATCGAGCAAAACGCAGTTTTCGCACAGCGGGTTGAACTTTCGGCAAACGCGGGCTGCGTGGCCATCGAGTTGAGCGTGAAATTCACCCCACATGCCTACGTCAACTTCAAGCATCGACTCGAACAGATTTTGGTAGTCCAAGTAGCGGTTGCCGCCTACCTTCCAACCGAGTCGATCTACTATTCGACGGGTGTAGGTGTCCATTACGAAGCTTGGTCGTTTCGCTGCGTAAAGGATGATGTTGTCGGCGGTTTCTTCACCGATTCCGTAGATATCGAGCAGCCGCTCGCGAAGTTCTGGAAGCTCAAAGGCGAATAGATTCTTGTCGTTCGAGCAGTAATTCTCAACAATTTCCCTGGCAAAGGCTTTTAGTTTTTTGGTCTTCGCGTTGTAGTAGCCGGACGATCGGATGGCTTCTATTAGATCAGCGTCTGGGGCTTCGTGGACTGCCGTGTATCCCCAGATATTAGCCTTGTGCAAGTTAACGAGCGCCCGTTCGGCGTTTTTCCACGTTGTGTTTTGGACGAGGATGGCACCGGCGATGATTTCGAATCCCTTGTCTTCTCGGGCATCGTGCCGAGTTGGCCACCAGTTTTGTAGACCGGTTTTGTTGAGGAGCCGGTTGTAGATTTCGAGTAGGTCGGCTGCGGATGGGTCGTTGGGCATATTGGTGGGGTAGCGTAGGCCGACAATTGGCGTATGATCGGTCAATCGGATCATGCCAGCCAACTTCACCCGACTGCAATGGCGTCTACTTCGACAAGCAAGCCGTCGATGACCAAGGCCTTGACTACCGTTGTCGCACTGGCCGGGAGGTTCCCTGTAAAAATTTCAGACCTAACGGCAGAGAAGTCGGCGTATTTCGACTGGTCGGTGATGTAACACGTCATCTTGACCACATTTTCCAAGGTCATCCCCGCCTCGGCAAGAATGGTTTCGATGTTCTTGAACACTTGCCGGGTCTGGGTCGTCATATCGTCGGGATCGCCGACTATCTGGCCATCAGCACCAATGCTCACCTGCCCGGAGACGTACACAGTGTTGCCCAGTTGTACGCCCTGCTCAAAACTCATATCTTTCGACCACGTCCAAGCCTCTGGGTGTAGCTGTTTGCGTTCAGTCATTCATTCTCTCCTTGAATCCGCCAAATTGCATGTATCCAGGCGATCTTAGCAGTGGTGTGGGTATCAGGGTGATTAACTAGCTGATGTCGTTCAAGCAACTTAGAACAACATTTTTGTCCGCCTGACTGTATTTGTAGCCCAAACTTCAGCTCGATTTGTCTGTACGATGGATTTTGTATGGTGCCACTATCTAATTACCTCCCACATATCGGACGATCAATGACGATTCAACAATCAGGGTAGTGGCAGTCTTTGATCAATCGTTGTCCCAAATCTAGGTGGACTCCCGGAAAAACCAGGCGAACCGACCCCGATGCCGTGCAAATACTCGATAGCCCGGTTCTAACAATAAGCTTACGAATCGATATTTCAGCAGGCGAGAAATTAACCCGATTATTCCACCGGTATCAGCGGTTATGGAAAAGATAGCCTGAGCGCCTTTTGTAACGCGGCCCTGGTCGTCAACAGCCACAATCGTCCTGGCGGCAACGACCGGATCCACGTTGTCCGAAGCTTCTCTTACCGAAGTGGGATCGTTCGGAATGAACCTAGAATCATCATGTTGACCACTCCGTTGTACCCAACGGACAAAAGCACGTCACACACCACATTCGGCATCGTAGATAACGATCAAGTCTTTGTCCTCGTGAAGCGGCCCAGTCACCGACACCACCATCCACCTTCTCTACCTAGACCGCTCGCCATCTGCGCAGTCGGTAAACATTAACAACATTACGAGATTATGCCGATTGCAACATTAATCCAACACACCAAATTCCGACCGGATTGCCCGCTGCCCAAAGAACGATAAATGTTTCGTCGATCCGATGTTTCCGGACCAAATAACGCTAACGCTTCAACTCGACCCCTGCACCCATGTTTCTTATCCCACAGGACCCACGCCAATGCCCACGATTATGTGATTTCACAGTGCGCCAGCCGTTCGCTCATTCTGCTTCGACCTTCTTTATGGCATTTTCCACGCGCCCTTCACCCTTCAGATCGAATGTTTCGGCCAGAAGCTGGTATGAGCGTTGGCGTTCGGCGTAGTCGTGGGTGATTGTGAGCACTATCACATCATCGGTCTCATACTGCGCAGCGAGACCCTCGATCTTCGCCTTCACCGTCTCCGGATCGCCTTCGACTGACTTGGCGCGCTGTTGCTCGATGAAATCCTCGTCGATCCCGCTGAAGTTCATCGCCTTGATCTCATCCACGGATGGTACGCCCTTCATTTCCTGGCCCTTATTGCGCATCAAGCGCATAAAGTGACGACACGTTCCGAGGTCGCGTGCGCGTTCCGCCGTATCAGCAGTCATAGCTGAGATACCAATGTTGACTCGTGGCTTATCGAACCACTCTGACGGTTCGAAGTTGTCGCGGTACCACTCCACGTATTCCGGACCGCCGTCTTCCGCGATGAAGTGAGCAAACGAAAGTGGCAGGCCCAGTTTCGCAGCAATACTTACGCTGCCCATCGATGAACTCAGCAGCCATGGAACCGCCCAGCTTGGCGCGGCTGGCATTGCCCGAAGGTTACTGAACGGATGGTCATCGGGGAACGTCTCGCTGAGATATCGCATCAGGTCATAGACCTGCTGCGGGTACTTCTCAATCGGAAAAGAGTTTGGGCCTGCCTGCAAGGCGTAGCTTGCCATTTGATCGGAGCCGGGTGCGCGCCCGAGGCCCATATCCACACGCCCGGGGGCCAGTGCCTCAAGCATACGGAACACCTCGGCCACCTTGAACGGGCTGTAGTGCGAGAGCATCACACCGCCAGAACCAATCCGGATGTTTTTCGTTCGCGAGCTCATAGCAGCGAGCAGGATTTCCGGGCTGGCGTCCGCAAGCGTACCGGAGCTGTGGTGCTCTGCCAGCCAATAGCGGGTGTAGCCCCACTTATCGGCTGCTTCTGCCAGATCGAGCGTTGCCCGAACTGCTTCATACGCCGTTTTGCCGACACTTATTGGCGATTGATCAAGGATAGAGAGTTTCAAACCTTTTACCGATGTTTGGGGTTCAATTTTGAAAATTACCTTTGGCGTATTTTGAGCACGGATCGAATATACCGCACGTGAAAACTTAGCGTCGCCTAAATACTGTGAATACGACCTTCTCACCGGATGACCTCAAGCTAAGCTCGGTGGGATGTCACGGGTGACAGCCGATAGACTTACCCACTCGCCCGTTACACCATCGAAGGGGGAGTGGCGGTGCTTAGAATGCACAGTCGTTGATTTAAGACACGACACGCCCTCATATCGTTTGAGCAGCCAACCCACTCCCTCTAACGCCCCACCGTGAATCTGCTGGCTAGCCCTTGAGTCCCACATGCCTAATTTTCACGGTGGAGAATACGAGATGATTGTTCGAACTACGACGCGCTAGCGCCTGAAAATTACACAGCGATACAACCAGCCCGACTGAATTCGATGATCTCTCACCCAATTTAGGTGGGCTGGTTTTATTATCGAAAATTGGATTGAGCTAAGCGTCTCGCAGGTACTGCAGATCCTGCGCAAACGGCTTCTCTGTGCCGATGAGATCGATCTGACCTCGACCCTTCACGTCCTGCTTCGTCCCATCATGTGCAGGCTCCGTGTAACGATCGAACCACACCTGTAATTCCACCTTCATATTCTTGATTATCGACCCGAAAGCAGGGTCATCGATTGCATTCGTTACCTCGTTCGGATCGTTCGCAAGATCAAAAAACTCATGCGGACCATCCGGATATCGATGTACATACTTCAGGGATTTAGTGCGAATCATCCGAGTGGGTCCGTACTCATCAAGCACAACCACAGACCGATTGGCATCCATCAGTTCACCATTGAGAATCGGCACAAAGCTGCTTCCCGGCAATGACTCCGCGTCGGTATTCACCTCAGAAATCCCAACATAGTCGAGTATCGTTGGCATGAGATCGTAGTGGCTCAGCAGGTAGTCTTCAACCTTGCCCTGGGGCACATGCCCGGGTCTCGAAATAATTCCCGGCACCTTCACAGCAGTGTCGTACATGTTTGCCGGATACGTACCGTTACCCTTCCCCCAAATGCCATGGTGTCCCATGCTCATTCCGTTATCGGCGGTGAAAACAATCAGCGTGTTCTCACGGAGATCGTTCTCTTCTAGCCAATCAAGCAAACGACCGATATTGATGTCCATCGCGGTGATTGCAGCAAAGTACCCCGTCAGCAGTTCATGGCGAAGTCCGGCGGTGGTACCAACACTCCCCGAAGTGCCCTCTTTCAGAAGCTGATTCGGATGAACCGGATCCCACCGAACCGTATCGAATTTGCAGTTATCGAAGTAGTCGTTGTAGATATCAATCGGGTGATGCTCGCGACCCCACGGAGCATGTGGTGCCGTAAAGTGAACGTTCATCGAGAAAGGCCTATCGGAACTTTTCTGGCCGTCGAGATAGTCGATCGCGTTGTCGGTGATTACATCACTGAAGTAGCCGTCGGCTTCATAGAGTTCACCGTGCTGAAACATCCTCGGGTTGTAGTAAGGACCTGCGCCCGTAATGTGAACATTCCAGTAGTCGAACCCCGCCTGCGGAGTCACCGAATCGCCAATGTGCCACTTCCCGCTCAAGGCGACGTCATATCCGTTTTTACCCAACAACTGTGTGTAAGTGGTCCGCCCCTTGAGGTACTCAACTCTCCTGCCGTCACCCTCCAGATGGGTAGAGTTTCCGCCCCTGAGAAAGTCCTGCACACCGTGCTGCGATGGCATCTGGCCCGTGAGAATCGATGCCCTTGCCGGTGAGCAGACCGGAGAAGCACAGAAGAAATTCTCGAATCGGACTCCCGTCTCTGCCAGTCGATCAAGATTTGGCGTCTGTAGCTCCGATGTCCCGGCGCAGTTCATGGCCCAGGCTCCCTGATCGTCGCTCAGGATGAACACAATATTGGGTCGACTCGGATCGGTGCTGGCCACGTTAGCTCCTCACATGATTCGTCGAAAACGAGAATTCTAACGAGACTCACAGTTGCGCGCTAAAACAGACCAGCAAATATCGGTCCGACTCGAAATAGATCAGGAGTGCGGAACAAGTGATCGGTTCCGAGCTCCCAGTACCCAGTAGCTCGACAGCCCAGACTCAGCCAACAACGACCACCGTCTCAGAAAACGTCACTAGTGACTGCGGTTCTTCTCCAACCAACCATCGACCAGTATCACCGTCTCATCTACAACATTCGACTGCATGTCGAACTGTGCAGCCACCGACTGCACCAGCTTGTCGACCCGTTCGATGTTCAACGCGCCATTGGCGAGTGCCCTCGCCGCAGACGACGGATTCACCAGCGATAGCGCAGCGTTGGCGTACTTCTCGAACGGCACAAGATCGTTACGATCCGCACCCATCTTTACGCAAAGATCGACAACCCATTCGTACGTAGACCGACTGACATCAAGATCGGAATGAACCGCCTCTTTGATCGGCCGCATCCCGGCTTCCTGAACACACCTGTAGTTGCCCGCGACGAGCATGCTCCATTTTGCGAGCGGAGTGAAAATCGAATCGTGTACTCGCAGTTTTACAGGCAGTTCGACCATAGAACCGTCAACCTCATATCGTATTGCCTGGATGCCAGCTTCTAAATCTCGCAGAATCTGGGTATTGGAATCTGATTCGAACCGCGCAGCTTTAAAATTGGTCGGCAAGCCAACCTGTAACACGTTGATCTTCTCGTCCGGGGGCCTGAAAGCCTGCGGATCAGGGCTGCACAACGTCATCAATGCTGGGTCGAAGTCATTCCAAACACTGGGCTTGGTGTAGCTACCTTTCAATGCTTCCGCATCGAAACTCGGGAACCGCCGCAGGTATGTCAGGGGCGGCATGTTCATGATCGACATACAGGGCTTTCCAGACGCTGCCACTCGACCGAGCAGTTCGCTCACCGCGGGTACGCCGTACTGAGGTTCTTGCATTGCCAGCGCGATGAGATCGTAATCTGCGGGATCGACATCGCCGGGGCCAGCCGCCGAAAGATCGCCCGGCATGGTCTGAGAATTCAACTCGACCAGTCCCCCAACACCCCTCGCAGCCATGCGAACCCTCGCACCCTCCGAGTTGATCAACTCGACTTCCTCCGGGAGACAGACGAGTTTGACCGTATGCCCCGCAAGCGCCATTTTTGCGCCCAGCAGTGAGCCGTACGATGCACCCATAATCAAGATTTTGTAAGACGTTGCCATGCTCGCTCCTGTTCAGTCAGCCCTTCTTGTCGATTCGAGAATGGTAAGGACGTGGCGATAGTTTCAGCCGAGCGGCACTGCAAGTCAATCACCAGTGGGGGCTCTGATCAGTGGATTCACACGATTTGACGAATTGAACGTAGGCACGCAACAAGAGAGGCCCCAGGCATTTGCCGGGACCTCTCAGTTTTCATTTCGTAAGTGCTTACGCAGCTAGTCGCTCGTCTTCAAACTCGTCGCCATCCGACAGCTTGAAGCGTGCAACTAACGAAGTCAGTACTCCAGCTATGTCTCCAAGTGCAAAGGACGAGGAAACAACTTCCTCAACCTGCGAGCTAAGCTCTTCGGTAGTAGCTGAGGACTCTTCAGCCGATGCGCCAGTCTGTGTGGTGATCGTAGAGATCGAACCCATTGCCTGATGAACCTGGTCGTTTGATGCTGCCATCTCTTCAGTTGCAGGGGTTGTCTCCTCAGTGATAGCCGATATCGATTCGGTTGACTTGACCATCTCATCGCCCGAATCTGAGACTTGTTCGGCAGCAGCCAATAACTATTCAGTCTGGTCCATGAAGCAGCCTGAATGTCATCCTGAGACCGTCGCTCAACGGAACGAGCACCCCTACCCCAGCTCTGGCCAAACACTCTCCATCTGCCATGATTCGACGCCAGTGAACGTTGCCGAGCCGCCCCGTGCGAACAGCGATACACCGACGCTATCACCGCGGTCTGGATACACACGTAAGGTCAGGCACTGACGCTCGTTTGCGAACACCTCGACGATACTTCGGTCAACAAAAATCCTCAACTCGATTGGCTGATCATCCGCTACGTCCAGTGGTCCAATCTCTGGTGGACGGGGAATGAGATCACCTCGTCCCGATGCAGAAGTCCCATCGATCTGCAGCAACGGTGATCCGAAACGTGGGTGCCCCTGTGGGAAGAACGATATCCGCGTAGATTCTTGCGAATCAGGCGATCGTAGAACATTTAGCCCGACCTCGTGCGCTTCGCCCGGCTCGATCGTCACCTGCAACTCAATCACGTTTCCGCTGATTGAACTAAGCACTACCTCTTCGCCAGACGCCACAACTACGTCTTTTACAGTCGAACGCCGACCTCGAAGCGACTCAATCTCTGTCACCGGTTGAATCACAAGCGAATTATCATTTCGCAAAGACAGGTGAGTAGGCAGCGTCATTATGTCGCTCCAACCCTGTGGTTCACGACTTTCCTTCACGTTAAAAATCGCCAGAAATCGACCGTTTTCATCGATCGTTGCCGAGGGGGCGTGAAGACTTCCAATAGCGAGCGGTCCGTTGTTTAACCTTCCGTGGTAATCAGGTGTGAAGCGGTGAGTAGAGCTATCGTAATCACCAACGAAATACTGACCTCCGCGCTTGTGACTGAAAAACAACAGCATGTGTTTGTCGTTACCAATTGGCCAGAAATTTGGCACAGCGTAGTCTTCGCCCGGTTCAGTGCTGTAATCCGCTGCAACCAGCTCGCCGACATAGTCCCAGTTCTTCAAATCAGCGGATCTGAACAGGTGGTCAACGCCCTCGCAATCGACGCTGCGTACACCGTTTTTGAATACACCAGATAGCGCGTAATAGCCGTCTTCCTCTTTCCATATGCATGGATCGAAAACGCGGTAAGGACTGCCTGATTCTTCGTCGATCGGGACGATCGGGATTACCGGATTGTCGGGATGCTGCTGCCAGGCGAGAAGCAGATCATCCGAAGACGTAGCAATTG
>CAYTAO010000027.1:0-19587 GCA_964435915.1 uncultured Dehalococcoidales bacterium | reverse complement strand
ACGTGGCGATCACGCGATCGTCTTCAACCAGCGTCTGCCCGCTGAAACAATCGTCCTCCTGATCCGTGTACAGAGCGACAGGCAAGTCCCGCCATCGCACTAGGTCCTCGCTCACTGCATGGCCCCAGTGGACATGCTCTTCGCCATCTGCCCTGAACTGGTAGAAGAGGTGATAGAGACCTTTCCACTGGCAGATACCGTTCGGATCGTTCATAAAATTCTCTGGCGGAGAAAAGTGATAGGTCGGACGATGCTTATCAACTGCCAGCCGTTTTCGGGAGTCACGCCACCGCTGGATCTGCTCCGATAGTCCGGGGGAATCTATCTTCTTTAGCTGATCGTCAAGAGTCATCAATCTTCCGCTCCGATTTTCGAAATACTGGTCGCGTTGCCTCCGACTCGACAAACTAGATGACACGATCCGAATCGGCAAGGGGTCTCAGGTTGTTTCATGAACGTAACGGTTGATTTCGGCCATGCTTTCCCTCGACGAATCCAACCCTCAATATGTCGACACTAAATCCATCGACATCGTCGATCATGAGCGCGTCAATCCCTGCACACGTCGCGCCGTTCAACTCGTCCGGAAATATTTCAAGCGTTTACAGCACCCTGATATAGGCACACGCTTACAAACATGGGTGACACAGGAACATTTATAGCTGAAAAGTAAGTAGCGAACGGAGTTTCGGGCCATATAGCAGGCACATCCCAACCGCAGCAGGTCACGAGACCCAGAAATAATCCCCCTTCCGAATTTCGTTCTGTCAGACCCAATCCAGCCCACGACCTGTAAATTGTCACCAGCACATTCCCAACTTAGCGCTATCCACGACCCGCAGGAATCACAAAATGAGCAACGGCAAAGAAAAAATCGGATTTATAGGACTTGGCATGATGGGTTTACCGATGGCGCAAAATCTGGTTAGCGCGGGTTACGGCGTGACTGTATTCGACCTTGATGATTCTTCGGTCGCAAAAGCAAAAGCGTTCGGGGCCTCGTCCGCAACTTCCGCTGCCGACACCGCCTCGAAATCCGATATCGTCATCACGATGGTCCCCGACTCTACACACGTCGAAGCGGTAATTGCTGGCCCAGACGGAATTCTGGAAGAGATCAGCTCGGGTTCAGTTGTGGTCGATATGAGCACTATTGCCCCGGAAACTGGCAGGAAAATGGCGGCCCTTCTCAAGGCGAAAGGTGTGAACTTCGTCGATGCCCCAGTAACCGGTGGTGTTGAAGGTGCTGAGGCGGGAACACTCGCCATTCTCGTCGGAGGTAACGCCGAAGCATTCGAACGCGCGTTGCCGGTGCTCAATGTGCTGGGCGGTAGCGTGGTGCACATGGGTCCTGTCGGATCAGGACACACCACAAAAATCGCAAATCAACTTATCGGTGTCGCGACGGTAGCCGGTATGTCGGAAGCATTCGTGCTTGCGAAAAAAGCCGGACTAGACATGCAACTGTTTTACGACGCCGTAAAAAACGGGGCTGGCAAATCATGGGCACTGGACTCGCTTGGTCCTAAGATCCTGAAAGGTGATTTCTCACCAGGATTCATGGTCAAACACATGCAAAAAGACCTACGGCTCGCTGGAGATCTCGCTGCCGAAACAGGCACTTCAATTCCGACTACTTCGTTGATAGCGCAGTTGTACCGCTCCGTTCAGGCCGATGGTCCCAAAGCCACGAACCAGGGACACCAGGCACTGATTCAAGCTATCGAGAAATTATCAAACGACGAGGCCAGAACTTAAGACGCTGCTCAGTTAAGTTGAGCACACGACGGCGTTCAACCCAGAAGCGGGTAAGTTTTGAGTATCTGGTACTCACCACCCCTTGAAGGTCCTACTCGGCCTATCAGGGAGATAGCGTCGAACCGCATGCTCCCCGAGATGTCGACCTTCTGTAAATTTCGCTCCATGAGCGGAACTTCCTCGGGTTTCACATCGAGAACCATCGTCGTGTGCGGCCAGTACCCGCTTCCGGCCGAACGAAGCCGTTTCGTCACCGGAACCAATGCCTTCTCGACGACAGCCTGCAGTGAGAAGTGGGCATCGTCGTGCTTCAAGCCGTATGCACAACCAAATTTGCCGACACGCAAATCGCCTGGGTCGAATTCAGTCTCGAAAGGCGCGTGCTTAGAGGCAACCGTCCCAAGTGCTGACTTTACGGCGTCAAGGTCGTCAGGACCCCAGAAATTATAGATCGAGCAGTGTGGCTTCGTCGCGAGATCGTCAGCGCCGATTAACTTGTGAAATTTTCTGACCTGGCTGGCCTGTGGTTCGGGAAGGTGCACCATGACACCGTAGATGCGGAATCCAAACTTGTCGTTTGGCAGTGAGTTTGCGTCGACGTTTTCGGTCATATTACGCTCGTCTCTGAGTACCTGTTGAAGTAACAGATTCTGGACGCCAAAGTATAGTTTAGTGGTCAATGAAAACCGCCACTATTGTCATATCGACTCTGGCACGAAATCCGGCGCTCTAATTCTGGGCTTAGAGCGCGTCGACCTTCTTTGCCATTTCGATATCGGCAGCAACCATCCCACCCTGATCGTGACTCCACCACGTGAGCGTCACGTTGCCCCACTCGGTCGTAATGCGTGGGTGATGATTAGCCGTTTCAGCAAGCTCACCAACGCGATTGGTGAATGCCAGAGCCTCTGCGAAATCACCGAACAAAAACGCCTTCTGAAGCCGCTCCATCCCATCTTCCTCAATCACCTCCCAACCAGAAATCTGTGGAAGTAATTCTGTAATTTCAGAGTCAGTCAATTTCACCATCATCAGCTCCTTTTACTTGCTACCGCACTGCAACCCGTTAAACGTTACAGACAACCGGTAAAACCACATACGATGGGCGCGCTGCATCCGAATAAACGGTGTTGATTGCTACCTGACTACGAGTATGGCGCCCGATCGCTTCACCAGTATTCGGATTCACATCAAACCGAGGAAAATTGCTCGACGATACGTCGAGTCGAATTCGATGTCCTTTTTTGAACAGGTTCGACACCGGCGGCAGTTCAATCTGCACCTCGTAAATCTCACCGAGTTCCATAAATTTCTCTTCATCGTACCCCTCACGGAACCGCGCCCTGCGAATCGAATCCTCAAGCGGAAGGTGGAAGCCCTCCGGGTATTCATCACTGGGTGGATATACATCGAGTAACTTTGCCGTGAAATCCGTGTCGACAGCGTCTGATGATATCCAGAGATTCACCATGATCGGCCCCGTTACCTCGATGTTCGATTCCAGCGGTTCAGTCTGGAAAACGTTTACGTCGGTACGGTCGGCCAGCAACGCAGGAGTTCCCGGTTTTCGATCGTTCCTTACAACGGTCGACTCGCGTTCTTTTTGATGCAGCGGACCGTCAGGGATTAACGAGCGCATCCGTGCCCTTTGTGGCACGTACGCGCCATTCAGATCATCCGGCATGACACTCCATTCATAGAAGCCGGTTACGTTCCCGCTGACCGTCGGAACCGGATTCTCTGGATCGTGCTCCCAAGTTGTCGACGATTCCAAACTACTCGGCTGTGCGGTCTCCAACCCACCACCGTTTTTCAGGTAGAAACGGGTTTCGATGGCCCGTCTCAGTGGCCATTCCTGCTCGGCGCGCCATCTGCCGCCATGGTGAATACGACCTGCCTCATCGAAATCACCGTCCCCTCCTCCCATCACGAATATGCGTACCGGCTCGTCGTCTTCAACACCGGTATCGATATCTTTCAACCAACGGTCGAACCACCGGAAGCGCTCCTGGTTCAGGACTCTATCCCCCCAGTTCGCTGACTCGCCAAACTCGACATCGCCAACGTACGAGGCACCCTTACCTCGCATCGAAACGTGGTTCCACGGTCCCAAGATCAGGCGCTGGGGAGTTGTGTTTTTCGCTGCCATATGGGCGAACTGCTCAGAAGTCTCTGCAGCGAACGGGTCGTACCAACCAGAACTGTAAACCGCCGGAATATCGGCCATGCGATCGTAGTGCTGCGCGTGGTTGAGCGACTCCTGTTTCCAGAAATCTGTGTAGAGCCCATCTCGGTAGTAATGCATCAACACTTTCTCGAGATTCGGCACAACGGCAATCGGTGTTTCACCTTCCTTGAACGGCTGATTCCATATTTCCTCGCTCAGGCGTTCCGCACCACGCTCAATTCGCTCGATCGCAGACGCATCATCGGCAATTTCCTGCGAATCGTACCCATGTAAATACAGTGCACCGTACATGTGCAGCGCCATCGCACCGCCCTGTCGAACCTCCCACCGGAACGCGTTCGTCGGAGCAACATCTACCCACAGAGCTGAAAGATGCGGCGGGCGATATAGCGACGCCATGTTCTGCACGATTCCGCCGTGAGACGCACCGACCATCCCGACTTTTCCGTTACACCACTCTTGAGCCGCCGCCCACTCGATAGTGTCATAGCCGTCAGTGCCCTCTTTCGCGTTTGCGGTGTGAAAATAGTCTCCGGTTCCTTCTGAAAGTCCACGCCCCCTTAAGTCCTGCAAAATCACCACGTAGCCCCGTGGCACAAACGTCTGGGCTACTGCGTCTATCCATATAACCGGATTGGATTTGTCGTACGAAGTTCGTCCCAGAATCACAGGAAATTCGCCATCAACCGCGCTCCCGTTTTCATTGGCGGGCCGATAGACATCCGACGCCAAACGCACTCCATCCCTCATCGGGATCATCACGTTTTGCGAAACAACAATGCCGTACTGCGAAACTCGATTCTTAGTCAACGAATGGCTGCCTCTACTGATAAATAATTCCACATCCCCAGACGCTTACACAGAATACAGATAGGAGTTCTTTATGCAATCTGTACGGACGCCCTAGGCTTGTTGTCTGGACTCCAACCCATAACTTGCTACCGCACAATCAAATATGGCCAGCGTGCATCTAAAATCCCGGAGTTCTGCTAATTGTTTGAATATGCGATAGAACGACTGTGCAGAAAGATAAACTCCGAAACAGGGAGCTTGTAGGGAAAATAAGTTCTTTTTCATGTTTTTTTGGAATAAAACACTAATAATCAATCGTTGTTCTTAGCAGAGGGCAAAACAAAATTAACATCAATTCTGAACTGCCAAGTCTTCCGTCAAAGTAAGAACTCGAATCGACCACCATGGGTCTGGCTGATCCCGCAGTACTGGTAGGACGAGACCTGAAAATCCTGATCGCGCTCGGCAGGGAAGAGAGCCGCGAATCACACTTCCGTGAAGACTTCCCTACCCGGAACGATCAGGAGTAGACACGAATCTGATGTGAGGCCTCTCTGAGACTGGATTCAACAGCAAACGAGTGAAATACCGCCGGAACCCCGACCTGAACACTCAGTTCCTCGACATGTAAATCTCCAAGGGTTTTCGGTCAACCGCACTCGTTTACGAGTGCTACCGGCGGCGCTCCGGTTACACCCCGGTATCACCCGGTTATGAACTGATACGTGTAATATCAGCCCACGAGCGGTATTCCTCTCGGGATGCTAGTCGGGACACATCTATGAGCTCAAAATTGCGATCTCTTTTCGTCATCATCGCCGGATTAGCGACGATGGCTCCAGTTTGCGTGCTATCAGGTGGTGACACAGGGACCCGGTCTGCATCAATCGAGCTCGCAACTGGAGCGCTTGTCGAAATCATTGGTGAAAACGCAGAGATTCGAATCCGCCGTGCGCCGTTCAACACCTTGAAGCTCGAGGCGATCCTCTACAACGAGGAGTACGTCGACTTCTACACCCAGTCCGTTACTAACGATCCGGTTACTCGCTTCGTCATATCGGCGACAACGAGTAACGGCGGGGCCACCAGCGCAAACTCACTAATCGAGATCAGTATTCCTGAGGGCGTTCAACTTGACGTTCGCACAACGAATCACCCCATCGTGATCGATGGAATTACCGTCACCTCAGCCTCTCTAGCCACAGTTGATGGCAAGATTTCAGTTACAAGATCGTCGGGTGACTTCTATCTGCACACCACCAATTCCGAAGTGATTGTCCAGCAAGTTGACGGAGCAGTCGACGTTTATACCACGAACGGTCACGTCTGGTTCGACGGAGTTGTATCCAACGGGAAAAACTCTATTTCTACAACGAATGCTGACATAGCAGTTCGACTCCGGAACGGCTCCAACGTGAAGGTCGCGGGCAGCACTCACAATGGCGACGTTTCCGTCAACGGCGGCGACGAAGGTGTGATGAGAAATGGTGACGTCGCAACGCTCGAGTACCAGATCGGAGATGGAAGCGCGGACTTGAACATCTCAAATGGTCCGGGGGCGATCCATATCAATCCGGATTCTATCGCCATGTTCGATGGGGACAGCTAAGATCGGACAAATGTCCGACTCAAACTCGCCGTTTCGCCTACCCGCTCAGTTGGAAGAAATAATCTCCAACAGCTTCTACATCCGGACCACTCTCACCCGCAAAAACGGGACTAAACGGACGATCGAAACGACTTACGTCTGGCTGCAGGAAGACGGCGTTAACAAGATCATTCTCTCGGGCTATCCGGGCAAGCGAGACTGGGTCGCCAGCATGTCGAACGACTCAACGGTGACAGTTCACTCGGTAGAGTTCGAACCGTGGTTCGACATTCCGGCGGAAGCGAGAGTGATCCGCAATTTAAATGAAAAGCTACCTCGGATATTCGCATTCATCGAGCACTGGTCACTACGGCCGGGATTTCCTAGGAGAAAATTCAAAGTTCTGCTCGGAGCAGTAAAAATCAATCGGGCGCTACGACTGCCGTGGTGGGGTCCATTCATCATAGCCAAGCGGATCTTTGCCGGAATGCCGTGTGTCGAAATCACCTTTACAGGCGAGCCCGTCCTGCGGGTCACAGGCGGACCACCCCCACTTTCGGAACCGCAAGAAAATCGACCGCTCTAGGAGTCGGCTCCAGACGCTGACTATTTGTCCTGTGACCGCTCTGGCAGGTAGCCATTCGCTGCCGATTCAGCGATTTTTCGTACTTCGGGATCGAAATTATCCGACCCCGAAACCCAGTTCAGATAAGGCGTATCGTTGTTCACAACTTCGATCAATCGCTCCCCGCGGTGCTTGCCGAAATTTACGAGCGCATCGCCCTCTTCGCTCCAGATGAACTTACCCTCTGAGTCTATCGCTGAATCGTCGATGCCCTTCGCCCAGTTGGCGAGTTCTCGTGGCGTATTCGGCACCTCATCCGAGCTTCTCAACTCTCCCTGAAGAATGTCGAAAATATTGCGAGCGTTCTGAGTTTCATCACTTGATTCCGGGCGTGATCCGCCAACGAACCGGGAGTAAGCAGAAGCGAGGTTTCGAGGTTCCAGACGATGAAACACTGTCATCGCATCGACCACTGTCCTACCCTCCATGGGGAACTCAACCCCAGTGCGGTCAAACTCGGCCTGCAGCAAGCGAAGGCCGAATCGTTCGATACCGAATCCTGCAAGGTCACAACCCTCAAGATGATCGGCCAGCGCCCGGGCATAAGCCCTAAACATCGGTTTATCCACCACGTCGAGGTCGGAAATTCCGTGTACCTGAGTGGCTCCGGGAGGAATCGGAATTCCGGGATTTACCATCACTGACTTCATGTGCTCCGAACCGTCGGGATCCACACGAAACACCGCCAACTTCACGATACGAGCGTTCTCGGTATCCAGTCCCGTCGACTGCACATCGAGTATCGCCAGTGGTCGCGATAGTTCGAGTGACCGTTCTGGTATTTCTGTATTTGGAGGGCGATCTTCCGACATGAGTACCTGTGCTGTTGTTGCAGGAAGCGAGACTAGCACGACTCGCCGAGATCGCGTCGCAGCCGAGTCACACAAATACATCGATCACAATCAGAACCATTTCACGCCAGGAAACAACAACGTCCCGAACAAGCAATCGAGATCCTGAATATCGTTCAGGACGACAATGTTTCGGCCTGAGTGATCGCCAACTCCACTCAAAAATAACCGCCCTCAACCCGAGTAATCCACCCGAATCGTCGATAACATGTAAAACCCGTAGCTCGCAACAAGTCTGAATACAGACTGGAACGCCGAGCATCCCAAAAGCCGGAGTGGCGGAATGGCAGACGCGATGGATTCAAAATCCATTGGGGTAACACCCGTGTGGGTTCGACTCCCACCTTCGGCACCACAAATACCTAGTTCAACTCAGTCATTTTGTTTAGGGCAACTGCCGGTCTGAAGGATCTTTCAAAGACACCGATCTACATGAAGAAAGCTGAGAGCATCAACCCAGCTTCTGAAATGCTTTGGATCTTCCTGCTTATGGATATTCCAAAACGGGAATTTGTAAGTTCCTGAAAAAGAAGGTTCCGGCTAGAAGAATCCTCTTTAGATAACTCACAGTTTGAAAAATATTCCGCCCGGAATAAATCGGGTTAGTGTTTGCATTTGCTATTACATGCGTTTACTGTTCCCGTCGGGCAGAGAACCCGACGAAAATTCGGACGCCCAACCACCACATAAGGCATGAGACGAATGAGGCCCAGAAATGCGTCAGGTTGAAGATAGTCATTGTCGGTAGAAATTGGTGTCGCTCTTCTTGGCACAGGTCTTGGTCTTGGTCTCCGCCACGGTATTGACTGGGACCACATCGCGGCGATAACCGACATAACCAGATCGCAACATAGCCACAGACGCAGCCTCGGTATGGGAACACTCTACGCACTCGGGCACGCAGCAGTTGTGATACTGCTCGGGTTGGTAGCCATCTGGTTCGGAACACTCCTGCCCGAATGGGTGGACGGATACATGGAGAAGGCAGTCGGCATCACCCTCCTACTACTGGGCGCGTGGCTTATCTGGTCAATGTCACGGAACAGAGGCCGGCTTGTGCTTCGTAGTCGGTGGATGCTGCTGTTCGACGTTGTAAAAACGGGCTATCGAAAAGTAAGTGGCAAACGGCCGATCCTAGCAGACGGCCCGAACGGCAGCAAGCGACGCGAGTATGGGTCGCGTGCTTCGATATCCATCGGAGTGGTTCACGGCATAGGTGCTGAAACAGGAAGTCAGGCGCTGCTGCTGGCTGCGGCGGCAGGAGCAACCTCCGCGCTCACAGGAAGTTTCTTGCTCATCGCATTTGTAGTTGGTCTCGTAGTATCTAACACGCTGATTGCGATTGCTTCGACTACAGATTTTATCGGTACGAATAGACACTACAAATTCCACACAGCGCTCGGGATAGTCGTCGCCGTATTCAGCATGATCATCGGCTCGATGTTCATGTTCGGAACCATCAACAGCCTCCCCAGATTCTTCGCCTAGTCGCGCCTGCAGCAGACCTGGGTCACCTCATGTCCTGCCCCTACTATCCGGCCTTCGGCAAAGGGTTAGGAGCCAGAAGCTACGAGATTGCAGTTTGCGACAGGTCTTCCGACCACACCAGAGCCAAACTAACAGGCGTAAACTGCCGCTCGCAAAAAAAATTTCAAAGCCCTCGCACAGGAACCTGATCGAATGTCGAATCAATATAAAGCCGCAATCGTTGGTTGCGGATCCATCGGCCAAGCCCACATGCAGGGCTACGATCGCCTTGACAACGTCGATGTGGTTGCGGTTGTCGACCCACTCGAAGCAGCACGAAACATGTATATGACCGATCACGGAATCCCGAACGGCTACGCAACGGTCGCCGAAATGCTCGAAAAAGCCGAGCCCGACATCGTGAGCGTCTGCGTCTGGCACCTGCTCCACGACACCGTCACTGCGGAAGTCGCAGCCGCACCTTCTGTAAAGGGGATCATTTGCGAAAAGCCGATGGCAATCGGGATGGGTCGAGCAGACGCAATGGTCGATGTGTGCGAGGCCAACGACGTGAAGCTCGCAATCTCTCACCAACGCCGATTCACCCCCGGCTGGGAAAAGGCCAAGGAACTCGTCGAAGACGGCGCTATTGGAATACCGCTGCGTGCCGATCTACGAGTGAAAGAAGGCCTCGCCAACTGGGGCACCCACTCGATTGACGGTGCGAGGTACATTCTTGGCGACCCGGTCGCTGAGTGGGTAATGGGTGCGGTTGAGCGTCGCACAAACAAATTTGAGCGTGACACCGCTATCGAAGACGCCTGTATGGGATTGATTCACTTCGGTGGCAGCCTACAATTCTTCATACAGTCGGATCTCTGGGACCGAAACAGCGATGCTGGAAAGTTTTTAATCCGCGGCACCGAAGGCATGCTCCACATCACGGAGACCGTCCTGAAACTGTTCAACGCCAAGACCGGTGGCTGGAAGAACATCGGACTTGGCCTGCAAGAGGGTGATCAGGCGATCGGTGGGAACACCAACGGCGCCCAAACTCGTGAGCTGATTGAATGGATCGAGACCGGCAAGGAAAGCCGTGGATCCGGTCGAATCGCACGTGACACCGTTGAAGTTATGATGGCAATGTACGAATCGGCCAGGCACAACAAGGTAATCCACCTGCCGATGCAGGAAAAAGACTACCCACTCGACCTGATGATCGATGAAGGCAAGCTTCCCCTCGAAGACGAAGAGCGCTACGATATCCGTGGCTTCTTGGACCGATCACAGATCGATGAGTCTCGGTACCAGGCATTACGGGACGACGGCGTGCCCCATCACCGCGCAATGAGTATCGTCCACGAAGAAATGGGAACTACCGGAATTCGACTAGCTCCCTGATAGCCGATCACCAAAAAATCTACTGTAGGACTCGAAACTACTCACTGGAACTTTATTCAATGACCACCGCCAGTTTCTCTTCAGAACGGAGTCCTGTCTCATCGATTTCCACGCACGTTATCTGGATAGCCAATTCGATAACCGTTTCGACCTCAACAGGTGCTCCCACCATCTCGGCAGACTCGCGTTCAGAATTCAAAGCATCACCCGAAAATGAAAGTCCCATTCCTGTAGATCAGCTTCTGCACGGTGTCTGGAATGTGAGTACACCCCAGACGAGTTGGCCTGGTGGCGCATTTGGCATCTTCACAGGAAGCTAAAGCTAAACCCATCTCCACCCAAACTCATCGTCACTCGCCGAGGCTACAGCTACGTATACCTCCAACCGGCGAATCTACTGCCGCCTAATCAGCAGGCATTCATCCCTAACGGATCCGCTTCAGTTAGCTACTCGCCGCTTCAGTGTGTATTTCGAAGAGTTCTGTCTCACCACGCTGTTTGTAGATGAAAGCAAGTGCTGAGTGGGCGAGTCTCGCTGAAGCGCTCTTTGGGTCCTTCTCTATCGCAGTATTCAGCGATTCGATCGCCAGATCGAATTCACCCGTATTTATTAAAGCGGCACCTTTCGCGTACCATGCCACAGCCCATGGCTTAGTCGATCCTTCCGTGGCGATCGCCCGCTCTGCGAGCTCGATGGCCATGGCATTGTCACCTGCCCGCGCCATCGCCGTTGCCGAAGTAGATACCAGAGATGGATAGGTCCGGAACAACACTGCCAGCTTCAAGTAACGATCCCTCATCTCGTCTGTGTACTCAACAAAACCCCAGTCCACGAGCGTGGATGACGTTTTCGCTAGAGCAAGTTGAGTGTTGCGTTCGTAGGGATCCTGCCGTTCGTACCCGACGAGTAGTTTGCGCGCATCGAGTACCAGGTTTTGAGCATCATCAACTCGGTTGTCATCCCAAGCGTTTTGGGCCCCGACGAAGTACAAATTTGAGAGCTGCATCGTGAAATTCCGTCGCTCCGGCGCGCCCTCTTGAGCGTTGATCAGTCCGCTGAGAGAAACAGATCCATCGGATTCACGTGGAGCAAAAGTAATGTCAAGGCTCGCCGAAAGACGCCTCACGTCCCAGCCTACGAACAGCCAGATAGCCAACACAGTCGATATCAATGCACCCGCAATCGTCGCTCGTAACATCGTCCTGGCTGACATAGCAAACCCAACCTTCTTAGACCGCTCTCCAGACACGCTGCCCGGTACATTGCTGTTGAGGATCTCCGTAATGGCTATGAGGCCGCCAGCAAGTGCGAATGTCATCGCGAGATCCGATATTCTCGCGACACCAACCTGAGTTTCGACCAGTTTCCCGATTAGGCTTGCCGCAAATGCGATCAGCATCCAGTCAACAGCGGGCTGGCGAACTACGCTCGACCGAATCCGTTTCACTGATAACCAGACCGATAGCAAAACCAACGACGTCGAAGAAATAAGCAAGGCGAGGCCAACAAATCCCTGTCCCATCAGAATCCACAGTGGGTAGTTATGCGGATGTGCAGTGAAATGCCGATCGGGATGCGGATCACCGACCAGAGGATAGGAGTAAGCGAACATCTCGGGTCCAAGCCCGAATAACGGCCGAACGATTCGCTTCAGGGTCGACTCTTCTTGCGGAACGTCCCAACTCTGAGCTAGTTGAAGTGTGTTTTTCCAGGTCTGGATGCGACCTGAAAGACCACCACCACCGTCTGAAGAAGTGTCACCTGTCCCAATATTTGTAACTTCTGATCCGATACTCAGCCTCGTTGCGAGACCGCCCGAACTTTCAGACGACGGAATGAAAACAATCCCGGCGGCTCCGAATAACCCTATGCCAGCGATCAGTCCAATCCGGATCAAATCAACCCTTGATCGAACAAGTACCATTCCGAGGAACAGAATGGTAATTGCGATCGTACCGCCTATAAATGGCCCTCTCGACGCAGAGAACCAAATACCAGCCATCTGCAATGCAACAGTCAAACCAAAAATAAGTTGTAGCTTCCAATCCGCTGATGATTTTCGAAGCGAAATGGCAATACTTAACGGAACAGCCATCGCCATATAGGCGCCAAAGCTCAGGGTGTTACCAAAGCTAGACGGCACGCGGCCTTCGAGCCGATCACCGAGTGGATCCCAGCCGAAGTGCTGAGCAATGCCATATGCAGCGGCTATCGTCGCCGAACCGATCAGCACCCACGCAAGTTGTTCAAGTCGCTCGCGGGACCTGAATTTGAATGCGACAACAAGAAACACGATCAGCAACGCAGACGAGTCGTACAGGTTGCCTCCTGGAAACTCCTCATTGCTGCCGAATACGCTGAGAGCGGGCAGCGGTGAGAGCGCAGTCGAAGCGATCTGTGCAATCCACATGACGACCAGCGCAACTACCGCCCATCTAACTGGTGAGCGCCCCAACCACTCGAGAAGCCTGAAAACTGCAATCTGCCTGTTGATCTCTCGTTCACGATGTATTCGCAGAGTCTTCTGCCACAGCCAGAGAACCGTTACGAGCAGCGTTCCCAGATGGAGAACAAAGACTTAGAGTTCGCCAAACGGATGACCGGTCTGAACGAGCGGGAGGATCAGTGGCACCAGGCACAGGACGGCAAGCGTGATCCTGACGATAGCGGTCTCTAGAAGCTGGGACAACTGCTCTCGCCCACCAAGTAACACAACGGCTCGATTCATTCTTATCCACTAATCCCAGTCTTCTGATCCAACTACATCGTGAGTGCGCTGCCGGTTTTCTGAAGCGATCGTGAGTGCGTTGATCCCAAGTTTACCGATATACCGTTCACATTAGTAAACGATCCGTACTTCACCAACTGCTGAGCCTAGCCAGTCCCGGTCGCCATAATGAGGGTTCACCCCGCACACGGCTATTCGTGGCTTTTCAAATCCAAGTTGCTTTGCGTGTTCGTTAGCAGCCCTCGTACACAACATAATCCGGTCGGTCTTTACCCGTTTTAAAGCGTCGACGAGCAAAAGAAATGTGGTGAGATGAATCACTCGTAGCTTTAGTGACCCAAGAATGCGGCAACTCGGATGTCGACGACACAACGATTCGAAAACCCTGCGCGGCAAATGGAGCGGCCGCATCGAGGGCCGCGGTAACGTCGTCGGCGAAAATTCCTACGAGTAGATTTGAAGAATCGTTCAAGGTTCAGGTGAATGTTTCAATCAGGTGTGAACCCACTGTACAACAGGTCTGATGAACCGCTAAACACCTGCCTGTGCGAGGTATGGCGGTCGCCCAATCATCCCGGCGCCAACCGTCTCGTTGGTTGATTCGTCGATCAATATGAAACTACCCGTGCCTCGCGCATCGGCATATTCATCGAACACAAGCGGCTCGCTGGTTCGGAGTGTCAGCTGCCCGATTTCGTTTAGTTTCAACTCATCACAAGAGCCAAAATTTGATAACAAATTGATATCAATCTTGCACTCAAGGCCACTCACCACCGCTCGCGCCGTGTGGGTTGTCTGTTTGATCCGTAGCATCGCACCGGGTCTGAGTGCTGATCGTTCACTCATCCAGCAAACCGTCGCATCGAAACTGTTGTCAGTTATCGGTTTCTCAGAGGCGCTGCTGAACATCACACCACGAGAAACGTCGAGGTTGTCATCGATTCGAATGGTTACCGCTTCGCCTTCTGACGCAGAAGTAACGTCGCCTTCAGGCGATTCGATCGCCGTAACCGCAGTGGTGGCTCCCGATGGCATCACGGCAATTTCCTGCCCGACTTCGACCGTACCGCTGGCGATCGTTCCAGCGTAGCCACGATAGTCGTGGAACTCGCTGGTCAGTGGGCGGATCACGTACTGAACCGGGAACCGGAACGGTGCACCCTCTGAGCGGTCCGGTAGATCCAATTCTTCCAGATGAGGTAGTAGTGGACCATCTTCGTACCACGGCATTCGCGAGGACTTGCCGACAACGTTGTCGCCCTCAAGAGCCGAGATTGGGATGAAGTGGTGTGACTCGACCTCAAGTTCTTCAAGCAACGCGTGAAGATCATCTTGAATCGGCCTGAACACTTCTTCTTTGAAACCGACAAGGTCCATTTTGTTGATGCACACAACAACGTGCCTGATACCGAGCAACGCTCCGATCACGGCATGCCGCCGTGACTGCTCGACCACGCCATGTCGGGCGTCAACAATAATCAGCGCCACATCGGCGGTCGAAGCGCCCGTGACCATGTTTCGCGTGTACTGCACGTGCCCCGGCGTGTCGGCAAGAATGAACTTGCGCCTCGGAGTCGAAAAATATCGATAGGCAACATCGATAGTGATGCCCTGCTCTCGTTCAGCCTTCAGACCGTCCGTTAGCAATGCCAAGTTGAAGTACTCTGCGCTCTGCCTTCGACCGTGCTGCTCTGCTGAATCAAGCACATCGTCGTATATCGCTTTCGAGTCGTAGAGCAGTCGCCCGATCAGCGTACTCTTTCCATCGTCGACCGATCCGGCAGTAGCGATTCTGAGGAGTTCCATCTAGAAATACCCTTCTCGCTTGCGATCTTCCATTGCGGCTTCGGCGGTTCGGTCGTCTGCCCTACTGGCACCACGTTCCGACACCCGCACCACCGCGATCTCGGCGATCACTTGCTCCAGAGTTTCTGCATCGGATTTTTGACCCGCTGTAATCGTCATATCGCCGACAGTACGGAACCTGACCCTTTCGGTAAATATTTTTTCGCCATTCTCGGGTTTCAAAAACTCCGAGTAGGCCATCAGCATTCCGTCACGTTCGAATACCTGTCGCTTGTGGGCGAAATAAATCGAAGGCAATTCGATGTCTTCTTCGAGGATGTACTGCCAGATGTCGAGTTCGGTCCAGTTCGAAAGCGGGAACACGCGGATGTGCTGTCCCGTATTCGTGAAACCGTTGTAGAGATTCCAAAGTTCTGGACGCTGGCTCTTGGGATCCCACTGACCAAACTCGTCTCTGAATGAGTAAACACGCTCTTTCGCCCTTGCACGTTCTTCGTCGCGGCGTGCTCCCCCGAACACAGCGTCGAACTTCTGATCACGAATAGTGTCGAGAAGAACGGGTGTCTGAAGACGGTTACGTGAAGCGCCGGGTAGCGTGCTGGCCTGCACACGACCGCTTTCGAGTGCGTCCGACACCGATCCGATCACGAGGTCGATCCTTAGATTTGCAGCAGTCCTGTCCCGGTACTCGATAGCCTCCGGGAAGTTGTGCCCCGTATCGATATGTACGATCGGGAACGGCAACTTCGCGGGACGCAATGCTTTCACGGCAAGGTGAAGCATCACAATCGAGTCTTTGCCCCCTGAGAAGAGGAGTCCCGGCCTCTCGAACTCAGCGACGACTTCCCTGATTATGTGAATGGACTCCGATTCGAGTGCACGTAGCTGACTCGACGTCAGGAGTTCACTATTCGTTTTGTCGGGGCTATTCATTGATTTCGATTCAGTAGTTGATTGAGTAATCGGATTTTAGCTTTGTATTTTTTCGGGCACGTTTACTTGAAGATTTGATTTGGGTACGACTCAATCGATCTGAACAGCCTGAGCAGAAGAGAGGCAGTTTTTAGCACCAGCAATCAAGCCCACAAGTGGATGATGTCTGTAGCTGGAATGTCGAAGGGTCGTAGTTAGTTCAGAATCGACAGGCAGCTTTGGTGTTTGTACAACACATGCAAAACCTGACGCGCGCGCATCCCGCTGTCGGGGGGCACATACAGATTTTATTACTGACCGTCATTGAATTGACCTTTGGCTCTCCCATGGAGCCACCTGTTCGATTTACTGAGTAATTCTGCGCTTGGTTTGCGACATCAGCAACAGGTTAATCATTTCAATTTGTGATGACCGCATGTCACTCACCCTGTTGCTTGAACCAGTCAACTGTCGTCTTAAGGCCATCTTCGAGGGAAACCTGCGACTCCCAACCCAGTTCTCGTTTTGCTTTCGAAGGATCAAGCGATATTCGATTTACGTCACCTAGACGATCTGGTCCGTGGTTCGCAGCTTCCGAATGCCCGCAATTCTCGGCGACCAGTTCGAATATACGGTTCGTAATGGTGCCAATTCCGGTGCCTACGTTGAACGGCCCGGGCAATGTACCTTCAGCTGCTCGGGCTATCGCGTCGACTACATCTTGCACATAGATATAGTCCCGCTCGTCATTGCCGTCTCCGAAGATGGTTAGAGGTTTTCTTGCCAGCATCGCCTTCGCAAAGATTGCTACGACTCCGGCTTCGCCATGAGGATCCTGCCGAGGACCATAGACGTTTGCAAGACGGATGATCGAGTAGTTGAGCCCGCAGAGCTTTTCGTAGATCGGCAGGTATGTCTCGACGGCCAGCTTAGATGCACCATACGGTGATAGTGGTCGAACTGGTGTCGATTCGTCTGCAGGAACCATGTCAGGATCACCGTAAGCGGTTCCACCGGACGTGATGTAAACGATCTTCGCCGTCTTGCCATCGACCGTCCTGATCCCTTCGAGAAGATTTAGTGCCCCGCCGATATTCACATCGGCATCAAGTTTAGGTTCGCGGGCAGATATCGAAACGCTGATCTGGGCGGCAAGGTGAAACACAATATCCGGACGTAACTCAGCCACGACGGATTGAACATCCGGGTCCCGGATGTCCATCTTGCGCAAATCGAATCCCGATGGAAGATTGTCGAGCGTTCCAGACGACAGGTCATCGATGCCCGTAACGCTGTAACCATCGGCGATAAGGCGATCGACGAGATGAGAGCCAATAAACCCGGCAGCACCGGTTACGAGGGCTATTTTCGATTCGATAACGGCGTCTCCACGTTTACTCAACTAGATGGGCATCTATCGTAAATCACTATCGAGTCTCGGACGGTGCTAATACACTCACTGAATGATCAGTCGACGTCGTGAATATGCTTGGTTCCGACTCGTGGTGCCGCTGTTGTCCCATGTTTTAAAGGCCACGGCAATACGCCAACCCGTTCTGCCCAATCCTCATACATCTGAATCATTCGTTCTAACATTTTCGGCCGATCTGTTGCCAGGTCACTTAACTCTGTCCGATCTTTCTTCATATCGTATAGCTCCCAGACAGTGTTTCCCTCGCTGACGAGTTTCCAATCACCAAGTCGAACAGCCCTGTTTCCTTCGTGCTCCCAGAAGATCGGTGCAGGCCTCACCCACACTCCATTCTCGATCGCCCCTCGAAAACTATGCCCTTCGACCGGCGTCACTGAATTTCCCATCCTCGTTTCCGGGTACGTGGTCTCAGAAACATCGTAAATCGTAGCTGCAATATCGACGATGTGAGTAGCTTCGGTCACGATTTTCGAAGATTCGATTTTCTCAGGCCAACTAACTATCGCCGGGGTAGAAATACCACCCTCATGCACCCAGCGTTTGTGAAGCCGGAACGGAGTGTTAGAAGCATTCGCCCAGGGCAGGTCGTAACTCTGGAAGGTGTCACCAGGACCGGGATCGATTTCAGGATGGTTACCCATCTGCATTCGATCACCGTTCCACATTGGTGTGTCAAACTCCATCGGATCTGGCTTGTTCGAGTCTTCCGCGAGGAACTCCGCGCAGCCGCCGTTATCGGACAGGAATATCACGAGGGTGTTGTCTCGAACACCAGCCGAATCGAGCGCTTCAAGGATCCGTCCAACACCTTGGTCCATACGGTCGATCTGCGCGGCGTAAACCGCCATCCGCAGAGATTCCCATTCCTTGTTTTCTGCGTCTTCCCACGGGAAGGAGTCTTGGTCGCGAGGGGCCAACTTCCATGATTCATCTAGAATGCCGAGATTCTTCAAGTTTTCGTGTCGCGTCTCACGAAGCTCGTCCCAACCATTGTCGTACACACCTTTGTATTTCTCTATCACTTCCTCCGGCGCGTGCAGAGGCCAGTGTGGAGAGGTATAAGCAACGTATGAAAAGAACGGCGCTTCTTCGGCCACTGATTCCTCGATCATACGCACCGCGTGGTTTGATATTTCGTCCGTGTAATAAAAGTCATTTCGGTCGACTGTGACCGGAGCTTCATCATCCATCAGAGTAGGCGGTGCGAAGAATGATCCCGCCCCAGTAAGGGTGCCCCAGAAGTGATCGAAACCACGCTGCAAGGGAGTCGGGTGCTTATCGTCACCGGGAATCCATGCTTCTGGATGATGCAACGAGTACGACCCACCAACGTGCCACTTACCAGAAATCTGTGTGCGATACCCGCCGGACTTCAAAACCTCGGCAATGGTGACACAACTCTCATTCAAATATCCCTGATACTCGGGAACTCCGTAGTCGTCGACCATATGCCCCACACCCGCCTGATGCGGGTACAGCCCGGTCAGCAGCGAAGCCCGCGTCGGGCAGCACCGCGCCATGTTGTACATCTGGCTGAACCGAATACCTTCTCGAGCCATCGAATCTATATTCGGGGTATCAATTTCAGATCCGTAACAACCCAGATCCGAAAACCCCATATCGTCGGCGAGAATCAAAACTACATTTGGCTGGGTCATTGATGTATTTGTCCGTAAAAACAGAGAACCGATCACGTGAACCATACGAATCGCAATCCCCGTCTATCGTGAATATAAAGCTCACGATCAGTAGATGTGTTTGGAGGCTTGAGTGACAACAAACCCATCGGAGTTCATCGACCAACGTACAGCATCGAGATATTACACTCCAGAAGAAGTAAGAAGGCTCCTAAAGTCAGTATGCAAGTCACCAAAATGGCAACTGCAGTCACCACCTGATTTTGCCCGCTATCAGCCGATTCAAAATGTCCGGTTGATGAGAATTAGAAATTCTCTACAGCCGATGAGCGCGTTACTGGGGGAGTCGTCAGGACCAGATGCCCACCGAGCCTGAGCTTACTGGCAATAGCGCTGATCAT
>CAYTAO010000026.1:20556-28901 GCA_964435915.1 uncultured Dehalococcoidales bacterium | reverse complement strand
GTGACACCGGTTCAGCACGCTCTTTATAGTTCGTCAGAACAGGTTTTTGGGCCTCTGGTGCAAATGTCCGGTAACGGATGCGTGATATCCATCAAAGATTACAAAAATCGTAAAAGGGCGTATACGAACGGGTTGACATCGTTATCATTGCGATGATTAAATCGCTTGGGTTTGTCCCGAAGTCTGATGCCGCGCGCACCGGTTGGTGGCATTAGGTTGGACAGAAATAACGGAACCGGTAACCTTTCCGCAATTTGCGGGAGGATAAATTTTTTGAGATCTCCGGGTTTCATACCACCTGGCAATGGCGGAAGAATATTCTGCCTTCTGCCATTGTTGTGGGTGAATACGCGGATGCAAGGAGGACTGAAGCTGTGAAGCTTTCAGTGAAATTGCTTTCCGGGCTTACGCTTGTAGCGTTGGTCGCGGTAGCCGTAATAGGCCTCTCTCACTCCGCCAGTGCTAAAGCGGATGCCAAGGTGTACGTCACCAACAAGGCATCCGGTCTGACCACAGAGCCAAGTACGGCTGTGTCTGGTCGAACATCTGCTACCACGGTGTATGGGACTTACGCCTCGTATGTTTCAACAGGTTCTAACGCACGTGACATCGTGACTAATTCCGACCGATTCATCGTGACCGTCATTGACTCAGACCTAAATACAACAACTAGGATCACATCTGACTTGGTTGCAAATAGCGGGTATGACGTTAGTTCTGCAGGCACCGACGTGACCAATATCATTGGGGCTGGGTTCAACGCTCCAGGTGAAAGAGTTCAGCTCACTCTGACTGATGAAGTGCTTAACCCGGTTGTGGGTGCAGCTTCAGACATCAAAGTACGTCTGAAATCTAGTGGTGCAGCAGTTTCCGGTGTAAGTGTTGTAGGCATCGACTTCGTTGGTGATGGCACCAACCCGGCGCTTATCACACTGCAGAGGGACTTTGGTACTTCCTCACTTGGTACGCTCTCCATCGGATTCCCATCGTCAGCAGTTGACACAACCACTGCGACAATCAAGAGTGTTGTCTACACTGGTGCAGCTGCAGTACTGACGCTAACGGAGACCGGTCGAAACACAGGTCGCTTCGAAGGTGAAGTACTTGTCAGAGAACGTGTAACAGCGTTCGTGACCGGTTTAGCTGGTGATGGTACGGCTGGTGACCCGGTTGAAATTCCGGCCATTGGTGGTCCGATTACAGTCAGCTACGTTGACGCTGCTACATCAGGTACAGCCACGAACGTATCGCGTACTGCTTCGTACAAGATCGACACGACGGTTCCAACGGCAACTATCAGTAGTCCGGCTACTGCCTCTGAAACTCAGAACAGATTGCCTACCTTTACTGGTACGGTTACCGACAACCAGTCAGGTCTTGACGTCAGTGCGTTCTCGCTGAACATCGATGACGATGCCGACCAGGCGAACGCAAACCCGATCATCTCGTTCGGACGATCACGCAGCACCGAGTTATACCCCGGTACCGCTTCTCCTCCGACCATCATCGGTAAGGTGGCTAGCATTGACGTAACCGCGCTTAAAGATGGTATTGCTTCACTGCCGTTCACTTACACTGAGACCATAACGCTGCCTCTCGCCACAACTAACCCGGATCACATTGTTGACTTCCAGGTTCGTGCAGCCGACCTTGCGGGTAACTACGGTTACTCCGACGCATCGTCGACAAAAGGTAACGATGGCACAGGCCGACACGGTAACCAGCCGCACACGATCAAGATTGACCAGGTAATTCCGCAGATTTCATCTGCTGACACTGGTAAGGAATGGGACACTACGGTTGCTACCCCGGTTGAGAAATCGAACGTACGCGACTCGCTCGTTGTCAGGTTCGACGGTAATGTCAAGTCAGACTCGATCAGTGCATCTGACTTCGAAGTGGTCTTTAGTGGCGCCCTTGGTACACACGTGCCTGTAGCCGCCGTTGTAAACAAGAAGGACGTCTACCTAGACTTGGACGTGACTATTCCGTCTAACAACACACCTACCGTCAAGATTAATGGCGTTGTCCAGGACCTTGCTGGTAACTCGACTATTGCTGGTTCAAAAAAGGCAAATGACACACTTGCACCTGTTATAACAGTCACTCGATCCGGTGGTTCTGGAACAGGAACGGGTACAGAGGCAGCTGACAGTCTGACAAAAGACAAGATGACAATCACCGTGGCTTCCGACGAAAACCTTCAGGGTCCGCCGGCTATCTATGTGACTGACATCAACGCTGACCTGACCCCAGTTTCGACTGTGGGTAACGTCAACAACGGTACTCTCGGTGTCAGTGAGGGAAGTAACACTTGGAGCCTCGTGGTCGGAAAAGGATCTTCCGCTGCTGGTATCCGAGCTGTGAAGGTTATTGCAACCGACTCAGGTGGCACAGCCGCAACAGTTGGTAAAGACAATGTCAAGGCATACACGCTTGACCTTGCACTTGCCGCCCCGACTTCAACGCCAAGTAGTTCAACGACTCAGAGCAACCCGTTCTTGACGACTGACTACAAGGCAGGATCCGAAGTTTCTACAGTGACAATCGTCTCGGCCACCCTTGACGCTGTCGATGTAGCGGATCAATTGGTACCTTCAGCCGACAGCAAGACATTCTTCTACCAGCCTCTCGAGGCGTTGACGAATGCATCGCACAAGTACATCGTGAAAGCGAAGGACGCTGCTGGTAACACCTTGACAACGACAACTACCTTTACCAAGGCCGACCGAACTGACTTCGTTATCCAGCTCTTCGCTGGTTGGAACTCAGTTTCCGTACCGTCGAGCCCGATTGATACCGACGTAAACACGGTTCTTTCGAACACTGGTATCAAACAGGTTGTTGCCTACGACGCAACCACGCCTTCACAGCCGTGGAGAATTGCTTCGAAGGTTGACGCGGCCGCATTCACTTCGGGAACCGACCCTGGCCTCACGACCATAACGGCCGGCACTGGTTACTGGATTGAGACCTCGAACTTCGAAGACCAGAAGGTCGCCCTTGAGGGTCCGACTGGTCCTGGTGATGCTCGACCGGGCCTGACCACGATTGCAACCGGCAACGGTTGGAACTTGGTTGGTGTGGTTGACCAGAGCCGCACACAGACGCAAAAAGGCAACAATGGCACAACGCTAAATAGGTCTAACAACGTTGGTGTGGACGCCGCAGTAAGTGCTGGAACGTACTTCAACACCGTGAATAACGGTCGAGCGTACGTGTTCGATACGGTAACCTCCAAGTTCCGTGAGCTTGTAGACGCGAACCCTGTCACCATCGGTACTGGTATCTGGGTCTTCATAAGCCCACAGACCAATGGTGAGCTCCCGCACATCGTCCCGTAAAGACGACTGCTAGAGTAGGAACGTAATAACGGACGCCCCCCTTCCGATGATTCGGGAGGGGGGCGTTCTGCTAATACACATATGTTTGGAGACGTATTGCGGGCGCCTCGGAGAGTTCGGAGAGTAGTAAGTAATGAAAGTTAGATTGGCAGGAATGCTGATTGTGACCGCCGTTCTGGCAGGACTGATCGTTGGAATCGGCGGGATGGCAAACGCACAGGAACTTCCAAAAGCGCAGTTTCTGAACTTGCATGGGAAGGTCACCATTGATGATGGAACCGATCCAAACGGTATGAGTATCGTTGCCAGGATTGGTGATTGGGAATCCACACCAATCATCATCGGTACCCCGACAGTCGGTGAATACCAGACGATCCTTGTCTCCGCTCCTGTTGATCTGATCGGCGGGGATATTACTTTCCGGATTGAGGATCAGATAGACTCGAATGAATCGACGGCATTTCTTTACATCCCTACCACCATCGATGCGGAAGGGAACGTGCTGAATATTTATGCCAATGGAAAGTTGGCTACGAAGACCGACTGGAGCTATCCGCAACTTCGCAGAGTTGACCTGACTTTCTCTTCTGCTCCGATTCCTACACCGACGATCACGCCTACTCCAACGCCGACAGCTGTACCAACGTCTACTCCAATAGTTCTTCAACCTGCCTTTTACGAAGGACGATTGAGAGCTGGTTCGATTCCGCCTCCCGATGGCACGTTGATTCACGCGGTAATTGATGATTACGTCAGTGAGTTCGCCTCAGTGTTCACTGGAGGAGAGTACTTCCTGACCGTCGATCCGATCTTAGAGGTTTACGCTGGCCGACCGGTCGAGTTTTTCATTGGTGATCTTAAAGCGCTCCAGTCAGATGCGTTCGAAAGCGGGGCCCACAGAGAGAACTTCCTCCTGGCGTTCCCGCCTTTGCCAACGCCGACGCCGACGCCGACACTTACCCCAACTCCCGTCCCGACAGAGACTCCTCTCCCAACGTTGACTCCCACACCGACACCGACGCCCGAGCCTACGCGTACGCCTACACCTACTTCAACACCGACACCCACGCCGAAGCCTACGCTTACGCCTACGCCTACTTCAACGCCGACACCCACGCCGGAGCCTACACGTACGCCTACGCCTACTCCAACACCGACAGTTGTACCAACGTCTACTCCGACACCGACGCCGATAGCTGACCTCGCGGCTACTGCTGAAGCGGAGGAGACAGCGGAGGCAATAGCGGCTGCTGAAACTGATGGAGGCTCCTGTAGCGCTCGAGCAGGCGGTCCAGCGGGCTTGGGTAACGTTGCACTACTGCTAGCGCCTCTGGCGCTGCTGGCATGGCGAAGGTTGGAACGGAAAGCTGGTTCAGCCAGCTAGCTCGTTCTTGCGAATACACCGCCCAGCTTTTCAAATAGCGTAAATAAAAGGGTGGTCAGGCCAGTCGTTGTTGCAGCACGACAACTGCCTGCTCTTCAGACAGCCCGCTCTTGCTCACAGTCAGCTTTGAAGTCGCCTCGAACGCCTGCACACCAAGTTCGGTGAGTAGTCGTTGCATGGCAGCGCTAGGCTTACCCGCATCTGCGTCGTAACCAGAAGGGACGATCATTTTCGGTTCAAGATTTCTGATTACTGCCGTTAGTTCATCTGGCTCGAGGCCCTGAGATTCGGTGTTGATGATCAGAATATCGACTTTGCTGATCTGCTGAACTGATTGGGCAGAAGGCTGTGAGCCGGGATTGCCAAGTGTTGCAACCTGCAGACCGTCGGCATCGACGATGTACACGGTGTTGATCTCTCGTGATACTGCGGGATCGTCGGCCGGTGTCGCTACTCCCCTGATGCTGAGGCCACCGATTTCATATTCACCCGGCCCCACCAGCACATTGTGCTTGCCAACCGGGTGATTTGCCCGCTCACCCTTACTGAAAACGAATACGGTATTTTGATCTTCGAGGTCGGACTGCTTAGGCAGTGCTCCTTGATGATCAACCACCACTGCGCCTGCTGAAGATTTCACTTCGAAAGTAGAGTTGCCAAGCCAGCGAATTTCCATGTAAACGTTCCTCAGATCAATTCTCGAATCGCTTCAAGGACGGACGTGTTCCCCTACTTGAGCGCAGTTCAGGATTCAATCTATTACGCACGCGCGCGAGCGTCAACGAAATTAACATGATAGAAGCAAACTCAAAGTGAAATCAGAACTATCAATAGTTATTCAGTTCGACTCAAATTTTAATACCCCATGCAAAATGGAGGGCACGCGGATTTTCAGGGAACCCTAAAGACGATCGCAGGCTTTCAACGTCAAAAGGTCCTGAGGGTTAGAGACCCAACCCACTCGACCTTCGCAGAGGACCCAGTCGTCTTCGTACTGTCCCCAACTACAGTTAGGCTGCCAGTTGCCTTCATCGATCTGATTCTCGATCTCGTAATCGAAGTGAATGGTGATGGACAGTGCGAGTTCTGGCGACAGCAGGCTGCTGGGAGTAACGGCAAACAAAAGTGGTCGTCCACCATATCCTTCCCAATCGCCATGATTATCGCTTGTTACCAGATGAACCCCACAGGGTAATTTCCGGCAGCCGTCGTTGGAGCATCGCTTCACCTGTCGTATCCACCAACCTCGTGTAGCACATCATCGTGTGTACTTCCATATTGTCAGGAAGCCGATCAAAAGTAGCAATGGTGATGAAACCGGCATTCGCAAGTCGGATTCGATACCCTGCCCAAAGCCGCCATCTTCGTTTTGAAATTTCTTCAACTTGATCGGGACGTCTGAACAGGATCCAGAGCCCAAGTGATAGTGGAATAGGACTCGTTCAAGGGATCTAGCGCTGTTGGTAATGAAGTTACCTGCTCTGTTAAATGCTTGACCGGATAAATGCTTAACCGGAAAGTTGTGGCATGTTTATGGTCCGAATAAGTGTTAAAAATATATTTGAATCTGCGAGTTCGATGGGCTTTTGCCCCGTCGAGCCTGATTAACCGTTGACGCTCGGGAAAACCGCATGCTAACTTCATGACGTTCTATCCCGTACCGTGTATGGCACAGCCGTGAGTCTTAATTGGGACAAGTATGCCGACTCTGACAGCGAGAAAACGAGAGATCCTCAAGTTCATCGTTTCTGAACATGTTCAGACTGCGTCTCCTGTCGCCTCCAATACAGTGGCCCGTTCAACGAACCTCAATGCCAGCCCGGCGACTATTCGAAACGAAATGGTTGCCCTTGAAGAAGAAGGTCTGATTCGGCGGCCACACGTTTCATCGGGCGGGGTGCCGTCTGACCGTGGATATCGCCATTTCGTGGGATCGCTTGACCCAGAGATGATTCTGAGACCCGCTGTGGCGGCACAGGTCGACCAGGATTTCCCTGGCGTTCATGCGTATGTCGAAGAGTGGGTGGACTCGTCTTCAGAAATTCTCGCAGGCTTAATGGACACCCTTGCATTCACAACAATGCCGCGCACTGCGCCGGCGCCGGTCAAAAGCGTCGAATTACTGCGTCTTCAGGAGCTTCTGATCGTCGTAATCGTTGTGCTTCAAGAGGCAAGTGTTTACAAACAAGTAATCAATCTCGATAAGACTGTTTCGGATTCGACGATTGAGCGTGCTCGTAATCGACTCAACGAAGCGATTGTAGGTATCCCGGCCAATAAGCTGGCGGCTCATGCAAGCCGGGTAGGTGACGGGTTGGAGCGTCAGGCCTTCGATTCGGCTGTAACGGCTTTACGAAAGCGCTACGCCAACTCAAACACAGAAAAGCGGTTCAGCGGTATTGGCAAACTGTTCCAGCAACCCGAGTTGCTTGCTGATCCCGCAATGTCGCAAGGTGCTATGTGGTTAATTGAAGATTCGGTTGCATCCTCCGTATTCGAAGACGCGAGAGTGGCGCGCGGGACGGCCAGTGTCGTGATCGGTGAAGAGAACGTCGAGGAGTCGCTTAAGAACTATTCAGTTGTCTTCAGTAATTACGGCACATCAGATACTGCCGAAGGAATGATCGGCATCATCGCTCCGACACGTATGGAGTACGGAATGGCTATTCCTGCAGTTCGGTACCTTGCGAATCATCTCGATAAAATGACGATGATGTTTTACGGCGGGTAGCTGTGAATTTTCGGTAGTTCACAATTCTCGTCTTACTTGGGTTTCTACCATCATGCGGATTCACCGCATTACGTGCTTATAATTGATCTGGTCGATTTGTTCACATGCGTGAACTCAAACAGATGCTCGGTACGGGGTAATTGGCCGTTTTTAGATGACTACAAGTAAACGTGATTATTATGAGGTTCTTGGCGTAGCCCGTGGCGCTACGCCCGAAGATCTCAAAAAGGCGTTTCGCAAGCAGGCGCTGAAGTTTCACCCCGACCGAAACAAAGAAGCCGATGCTAATGACCGTTTCAAGGAAGTTAATGAGGCATACCAGATACTGAGCGATCCCCAACGGAAGTCGCAGTACGATCAGTTCGGGCACGAAGGCGTCAACGGACAGGCCGGCCGAGGATTTGACGGCCACGAGGGATTCGGTGGATTCGGCGACATATTCGATTCGTTTTTTGGTGGATCAACCCGGCAAACTTCGAACCGTGGATCCGATCTCGAGTTCCAGATCAACGTATCTTTCCGCGATGCGGCGTTTGGCGTTCCTCGTGAACTCGAACTCAACCGTATGGAGCGCTGTGAGCGTTGCGACGGCAGCAAAGCAGAACCAGACACCGATGTTGTCGAGTGTTCTACCTGCCACGGTGAAGGGAAAGTTCGCCGAACTCAACGTACTTTCTTTGGTCAATTCCAGCAGGTAACTGCTTGCCCAACGTGCCAGGGAGAGGGGCAGACCGTTAGATCAGCCTGCACGCAGTGTTCGGGTCGTGGTACCGAGCGAAAAACCCGGAAGATCGAGGTGCAGATCCCGGCAGGAGTTGAGCACGGCACAAGGCTGCTCATCCACGGCGAAGGCGAATCGGGTGGCAAAGGAGACCGCAACGGCGAT
>CAYTAO010000026.1:0-20546 GCA_964435915.1 uncultured Dehalococcoidales bacterium | reverse complement strand
CCCGGAGTGGTAACGACGTTCTGATGACGGCCGATGTGAACATGGCGATGGCTGCGCTTGGCGGTGTGATCAGTGTTGAAACCCTTGAGGGACCTGTTGATATCGATATCAAGGCCGGAACCCAGTCAGGTGCCGTTACTCGCATCAAAGGAGCAGGTATCACGCACATGGGTGCAACGGGTCGTCGGGGTGATCAAGTCGTCGAGCTGAAGGTCCTCACTCCAAAGAAACTCGATGATCGCCAGGCAGAGTTGTTACACGAACTTGCAGAGTCTTTTGGCCTTGAGCGTATAGGAGCAAACTCACGGTCGGGTCACGGCATTTTCGATCGCGTCAAAGATGCCTTTCGAGGCGAAGAAGACAATTCTTAAGGGCGATCGTACGCGCCCGGCAAGGTAACCAGATGCGCTGGCTGCAGCTAAGCATCAAAGCCCCACCCGAATACGTTGAACCACTCACCCACCTATTCAATATTCATGGCGAGGGTTCGGCATCGGTAGAACGGCTCGGTGGGTATAATCCCGATGAAGGTGAAACACCCGACCCGTCCGCATGGGTAACGATTCGGGGTTGGCTCCCGGTGGATGCAACCACTACCAGTCGAAAAACTGCCATCGATGTTGGGGTTCGGTTGATCAGGTATCTGGTCGATCTGCCTGAGATTGCGGAGATCGAAGTCAGTGATGACGAATGGCGGAACCAGGCTTTCGAGCCAATTCGGATCGGCTCGAATCTCGTTATCGTCCCTAGATCGACCGAGTTCCGAAGAAAATCGACCGACGTTGTAGTCGAGCTCGAGCCGGGGTTGGCGTTCGGGACAGGGCATCACCCGACCACTCTCATGTGTCTTGAAGAGATAGAGAAAGTCCTGAAACCCGGTGATAGGTTCCTGGATGTCGGTTGTGGCTCGGGCGTCCTATCGATCGCAGCTCTGGCGCTTGGAGCCGAGTTTGCTGTCGGGCTCGATATCGAATATGACGCAATCAAATCGTCGAAAGCCAACCTTGCAGAGGCAGGCTATTCGGATAAATCGATGATATTGGCAGGGTCGATTCCGCACGAAGAAGTCAAGGATGGTGGATTCAATGTGGTTGGCGCTAATATTGCTGCCAATGTGCTAATAATGCTGGCAGGGCCGCTGATTGCATCGGTTGCAAAAGATGGCGTGATCATTATATCTGGCGTACTCGATACGAGGCTGGAGGATGTCCGCGCAGCGTTTGAAGCAGTTGGCGGGAGGGTCGAGTCAAGTAGAAAGATCGAAGACTGGACAGCAACTCGCATTGTGCGTTCCGACCACGCTAACAGGGTAAAATAATGCACCGATTTTATGTACCGGACATTGATGCTTCAGAACGCTCACTAATTCTCGACAGGTCAATCGCCCGCCAACTCAGAACGGTGTTACGAGTTGATATCGGTGAGCGAATTCGACTGTTCGATGGTTCAGGATCTGAGTGGGAAGTAGAGGTCGATCACCTTGGCAAAGGACCGGTATCAACTACCCTGATTTCTGCGATTCAGCCGGTTCCGGAACCGAGAGCCAGCGTCACAATGCTCCTCGGACTGGCAAGGCCAGAACGCATCGAGTTAGCAATTCAGAAATGTACCGAACTTGGCGCGATCAGATTCGTTCCGGTTATATCTGAGCGTGTTCAAGGCGGAAACACCGTCGCTCCCTCAGCGAAACGTCTCGAACGCTGGCAGCGGATAGCAATCGAGGCCGCTGAACAAAGTGGCAGAGCGACCGTGCCTGCAGTTGAAACTCCAACGCCGGTGCTGGAAGCAGTTAAACATGTTGTCGAACTGCAGCCGGTGCTATGCATGTGGGAAGAGGTTGCAGATGAGTCGCAACCGTTGAGTACCGTTCTACGATCGTTCGGGAGCGGTTCAGCCAGACTGGCTGCACTGATCGGACCACCGGGCGGATTTACCGAAGAGGAAGTTTCGGCGATCCAGACAGTCGGCGCCAATCTTGTGACTCTGGGAGCGCGTGTTCTGCGCAGCGAAACTGCGGCTGTCGCAGTGATGTCGGCAATTCTTTACGAACTTGGTGATCTGGGCGGCTGAGCACCCTGTTACCTAACTTCAGGTTGCAGAGTTCGGACCATCAGGTCTTGAACCACATCTATTGGAGATGCGCCCTCGAAGAGCACTGAATGAGTAGCATTAGCGATGGGCATTTCGATGCCAAGCTCACGAGCGAGCCTCACTGCAGCCTGTGTGGTAGGTACACCCTCAGCGGTTTGACCCAGATCCTTGAGTACGGTTTTCAAATCTCGGCCAGACGCCAGTCCAATACCGAGCCTGTAGTTTCGGCTGATATTCGAATAACAGGTCGCAAGCAGATCCCCCATGCCACTCAGTCCAGCGAATGTATCGGGTCGAGCACCCATCGCCACGCCAAGGCGGGTTATCTCGTGCAGCCCGCGGGTTACAAATGCAGCTTTGGCATTGGCCCCGAGTCCGGCGCCATCGATGAATGCAGCACCGATTGCGATGATGATGTTTAGCGCACCTCCGAGTTCCACACCGGTTACATCTTCGCTTCGGTAAACGCGAAATACGTCTGAACTTAATTCTTCCTGAACCGTCTCCCCGATCGGCTCGCTCGGAAACGCAACGGTTGCTGTTGCCACGTTGCCTGCAGCGATTTCGGGAGCAAGGTTTGGACCTGAAAGCACACCAATTCGATTGGAATCGAATCCGGGCAGCTCTTCACCGATCACCTGAGACATGCGCTTGCCGGTTGCGATCTCAATGCCCTTGGTCGCACACACCACGTTAGAGTCAGATGGAATCGCTTTCCTTATCTTCTTCATATTTTCTCGAACGGTGATCGACGGTACGACGACAATGACAAGATCGGTGTCAGTGAATGATTCGTCGAGAGAGGGCGATACGGTCATGGAGTCTGGAAACTCGACACCCGGAACGGATCGTTTGTTTACGCGCGCCGACATCAACTCTGTCGCTCGCAATTCGGTGCGAGACCACAGAACTGTTTTATGTCCAGTACGCGCTAAAAGTATTCCGAGGGTAGTTGCCCATGCCCCGGTACCTACGATGCCTATGTGTTTCACACATGCAGTTTACGGGGTTCATTGCGCCCTGCGCGGTGTTGGCTTGTTTTCCAGCTTAGATTCGTCGCCTTTGGCCAGACGATCTATGTTCGATTGGTGGCTCCAGATAATCAGAATTGGAACCGGTATGGCAAATAACAGTAACCAGAGATCGTGCTCCCAGCCGAAGACTGTCATTTCAAAAGCACTAAAAATTACGAGCATCCCAAGACTCAAGCTGCTTCCGATTATCGAGCCGAGGGACACGTATTTAGAAATAGCCGCTATCACCACGCCAATCAAGGCGACGACTGCGAGCATTGGGGAAATCACTGCTAGTGCTCCCAATCCAGTGGAAACGCCTTTCCCGCCTTTGAAGCGGATGTAGACCGGGAACATGTGACCCAATACAGCTATCGTTCCAGCCGAAGCTATCAGCCAAGGTTCACCATCAACAACGTAGCGGGAGAGCGCGGTCACTATCACGCCTTTAGATATATCTGAGATCAGTACGGCGGCACCGGCACGGGGTCCGAGTGTGCGATTTACGTTTGTCGCTCCAGATCCACCGCTTCCATAGCTGCGAATATCGACGCCACGCCATAGCCGGCCGATGATTACGCCTGATGGTATTGCTCCCATCAAGTAGGAGGCAACGAGTACAACAATTACGGCTACCGGATCACTCATCTTCTCGGCTTATGAAGTTCATTCTCAAAGGAGAACCAACGAATCCAAATCGGTCCCGCAGTTGGTTCTCCATGTACCTGCGATAGCTGAAGTGTATTAGCTCTGGGTTGCGAGCGCTAAATTCGAATGTGGGTGGAGAGGTTCTAGTTTGAACGCAGCGATAAATTCGGGGACGTCTGGTGCCAACCCCCGGCATAGGATTTTCGCCCATCGCATCGAAGACAGCCCGGCTGACTTCGGCTCGCGGTATCTGCCTAGAAAACTCACCGTAGACGTTGAGGATCGTCGACAATAGCTTTTTTACTCCCCAGCCGGTTAGCGCTGAAGTAAAAACCACTGGGACATCGGGGATGAACTTGAATCGGTTCCGAACTTCGGCTTCTGCCTCTGCCATACTCAGGCCGAGTTCCTTCGAAAGATCCCACTTGTTCACAACGACGGCTGCTGCTCGCTTAGCGTCGTCGATATAACCTCCAATGTGGGTGTCTTGTGATGTAACGAACTCGGTTGCATCAAGCACCAGTACGACGACGTAGCAGCGCTCGATTGCTCCGATCGTTCGAATAGCGCTGTACTTCTCGATACCGGGGTCGGCCTTTCCGCGTTTACGCAGCCCTGCGGTATCGAGGAAGGTGATTCGGGTTCCTTCGTAGTCGAATAGCGAGTCGACGGTGTCTCTAGTTGTACCGGCAACCGGGCTGACAATCGCTCGTTTTTCGCCGGTCAGTGAGTTGAAGAGGGCTGATTTTCCTGCGTTTGGGCGACCAGCGATAGCGACTCGAATGGAGTTCTTTCCGACAGGTTCATCTTCAAACGGTGGGAGTTGTTCGAATACCGATTGCATCAGGTCCCCTATGCCGGTGTCGTGATAGGCGCTAATCGGATGCGGTTCACCAAGTCCAAGGGAATAGAACTCGTGGATCATGTCTTCGCGTGAAAGAGTGTCGGCTTTGTTTACGGCAAGCACGATTGTCTTACCGGTTCTTCTCACCATGTCGGCAGCATCTTCATCAGCATCGGTTACGCCTTCGTTCACATCTACCGTGAAGATGATCGCGTCGGCCTGATTCAGAGCCACCTCGACCTGTGTTCGAATATCGTCCCACATAATCTCGTTGTGCGGGCGGTCTTCAACACCGGCGGTATCGACGACCAAGTACCGATGTCTCCCCCACTCGGCGTCGATCGAAACCCGGTCTCGTGTTGTTCCCGGAATATCACTTACAATCGCGATTCTCCGACCTGCCAAACGATTGAACAGAGTCGATTTACCGACGTTGGGTCGACCGATTATTGCTATAACTGGGAGGCCCATCTAGATCAGTTTTTCCATTAGTGCGGCCTGTGCCCACAGACGATTCTCGGCCTGATCGAACGCTACTGATCGTGGGTCGTAGAGCAAGCCGTCGGAGATCTCCTCACCGGGGTGAGCCGGAAGGTCGTGCATGAATTTGACGTTCGGCGCGGCCTGATCGAGCAGTGCAGGATTCACCTGATAGCCATCGAAGGCAATCAGACGTTTTGCTGTTTCGGCTTCCTGACCCATGCTTGTCCACACGTCGGTGTAAACAATATCGGCACCTGCAACGCCTTCCTGTGGGTTTGTGACCTGACTTACGGAACCACCGACCAAAGCTCCATAATCATTCGCACCATCAAGTGTCTCCTGCGGGAGTGTGTATCCGCTGGGAGATGCAACGATCAGGTGCCCACCAAGCCCAGCAACGGCGTATGCAAGGCTGACTGCGACGTTGTTACCGTCACCAATGAATGCAACCTTCGCACCGGAAACGCTTCCCAGTTGTTCCATGATCGTCTGAACATCTGCCAACGCCTGACACGGGTGTTCGACGTCGGTCAGTGCATTGATCACCGGGATTGTGGCAGCAGCGGCGAACTCGTCGAGGGTGGATTGAGCGAACGTACGTATGATGGCCATGTCGGACATCCGTGACATAACATTTGCAACGTCTGCGATCGGTTCACGTTTGCCGAGTCCCACTTCTTCGGGTGCGAAGTGAACCGGGTTGCCGCCAAGTTTTTCGGTGCCAACCCAGAACGAAAGTTTCGTACGTAGAGACGGTTTTTCGAAAAGTATCGCAACTGATTTGCCGGTAAGTACAGTGCTTGATGCACCTGACTTTAATTCGATTGCGTGATCGAGTATCGGCTGTATTTCATCAGACGCGATATCGCTGAAATATAGAAAGTGATTAACCATTGGATGGACCTCGACTCGAGTTAGAAATGAAACAGGACATGAACTATTTCGGGGAGCTTATACACCCTTCGTTCGGTATCGCCGGAGGGTGATTTCGTTGGCGAGTACCAACGTAAACGTTCCTGAATTCATGAGTCGAAATTCGTGCTTCGAGAAATGTCGCCCAAAAATTGGATCGACGAGACATCAATTCTAACCCGGCATCGCTCGCAAAAATACGCCCGTAAAAATACCGCTTAAAAAGTTTCGCTGCTAAATTACATCAACAAGATTAGCTGGCGTGAATTTCAACAGCGTATGCCCAGCCTCGTTGTGTTCGAACACTGGCTTCAGCGCCATTCCAATTTGCAGGGCTTCTGGTTCTGGATCTATGCCGACGATATTGGTCGGGACGATCACGTCTTCCTCCAATTGCACCAACGCCGCGATGTATGGCAAATCATCAACGAACCCCGGATGCGGAGCGACGTGAACTATTGAGAATGTAAACAACTCAGCTTTGCCGGAAGCCTGAACCCACTCAAGTCCGTTGGGCCCGCTCTCGGGATCAGAGATTGAAATCTGCCTCGGATAAAACTGGAACTTTCCTGTTGCTTTGGAACGCTGGAGCCAGATTTCTTCTTTCGCGAGACCGGCCCAGTAGTGGTCTGACTCGGGTTGAGATAGCGGCTGGGGTTTTGGGGTTGTGTTTGTCATCTCGGTTACTCAGTCCCTAGTACTACTGTGCCTGTGGACGATAAGAGGCCACCCGTACCGTGTGCTATTGCCAGATCACAGTTGTCGAGCTGGCGTTCTCCAGCCTGTCCTCTAAGTTGTCGTGCGGCTTCTACGACAGTGAATATGCCGTACATCCCGGGATGGGTGTAGGACAGCCCGCCGCCATTGGTGTTCAACGGGAATTCGCCATCCGGTGCGGTTCGCTGTGATGCCACGAAGTCGGGGCTTTCGCCAGGTCCGCAGAAACCGAGGTTCTCAAGGCTTACAAGGACCGTGTAAGTGAATGAATCATAGATCATCGCAAGATCGATGTCAGAATGAGTTACTCCTGCCATTTCCAGCGCTTGAGGTCCGGTATTTCGCCCGAACGCACTTGTGAGATCGGGCATCTGTGAGATTCCGGAGTGGTCGTGACCTTCACCAGCACCGAGAATCTTGACGCTGCCGTTTTTAGCATCACGTGCACGCTCTGGCGTGGTGATTACTATTGCTGCACCTGCGTCGGTGACGAGGCAGCAATCGAGTAGGTGGAAGGGCCAGGCCACCCATCTTGAGTTGTAGTAATCCTCAAAGGTTGCCGGCACATCGTGGAAATACGCCATGGGATTGAGATTCGCCCACTTGCGGGTCGAGACCGCTATTTCGGCCATCGCCTGACGAGTGCGATCTTCACCGTACTGGTGCATGTATCGACGAGCCGCCATCGCGTACGAAACGGGCGGACCAATGATTCCGTAGGGTGCCTCGAACTGCGCCATAGGAGTTCCGGGATTCCGCGGGATCGGACCGCGATCTGATCGACCAGACTGCCCGTGCGTAATGAGCGCAACTTCGCAATATCCAGCTGCGAGCGCTGCGAGCGCGTGTGCGACGTGGATTACGAAAGAGGAGCCGCCAACAGACGTGCTATCAGTGTAATGGGGCTGAATGCCGAGGTACTCCGCTACGTCAAGTGTTGACCAGCCTGCAGTGAACAACGCGTCGACGTCGGAGAGCTGCATTCCTGCGTCTTCGAGAGCGTTAATTGCTGCTTCAGAGTGGTGTGCCAGTGGCGATTTTTCAGGCACTTTACCGAATTTGTTGGATTCGCCAACGCCGACGATATGGGCCTGACCAGAAAGGTTTTTAAGTCTGTGGATATTTGGCATGTTTTAGTTATAAGAACGGCGAGCGATGGCTACTGCATCGGTGAGTATGGCGTCGGAGTGAGTAATTGGTTACGGACGTTTTTGACAATTTGTCCGTCGCGGTGGGATTCATCGAACACTCGCTCCCGTTCCGGATCGGCGCGAAAACTTGCCCATGCTTCAGTCCGCTGATTGGCATCTTCGAACGCAACCAGATATGTGAGTTCGTGATTGCTATCCCCTACATCGGTCGTCCAGTAGCCGATGTTCTTGATGCCATGCTTTTCGAACAGCTTGAAAGTGTGGTCGGCAAATCGAGCGTGGAGATTCGGAAGTCTTCCAGGCAGGCATTCGTACACGCGAAGTTCGTAAAGCACAGGGGCGATCCTCTCACCAGCGATGTTACAGCAGAACCATTTTTGGTTCTGGCAAGATTCTGAATAGTCGAGGGCGACTCGTCAACCGATAACGCGGTTTGCAGCGTCAATCATGCGCCTAAGTGAGGTGTCGTCTGGCTGGTGAGTAAGGGTGGGTCCATCTAGTGCCGAGATTGCAACCTTGTAGTGGTTTAGCCCTTCCAGCTCCGTACCGGGGGTGACTCCAGCTAGTCAATACTCACCTGCAGACACGAGAATAACTCGAAGCCGCCATCACTTTGAGCCTCGACTTTGCTCCTGAATTCCGAAGCTGCAGACACCGTCCCTTCAACGCCCTGCAGTCCCTCGGTGGGCTGGGCTCGGGAAGTTCACGTTGAAAGCGCCCGGGCAGAGTATCAGGATTGAATAGCTGTTGAACTATCTAGGTGATGGCTTTTCCAAGAGTTATGTTGTTGATATCGTCCATCGTATCCATCGAAAAAGCGTAAGTTTTTATGCCCTTAACGGCGACCTGAATCGCAGCTCCCATCGTTCCGGAGATGAAGAGAGCATGGCTCGTGTTAGCCGGGATTGATGCCGATATGATTTGCACCGATTTCCGCATAGAGGGTGCAGTACTACCCACTCCATATTGATTGACTGCGGGACCGACAACGGTAACTTCACCGAGGTCTTTTACGGCGTTTACAAGCACCCATTTTCCGGAATTATCGACGTCTCCATCGTTAGTGATAAGATTTTTCTTGCGGGCAATCGTAGGGGTCGCCGACTCGATTTGCATGAAATTAGCGGTTAGGTATCGAAACCTAATCGAGCAATATGTTGTCGATCAATCTGGCGCTTCCGATTTTCACAGCCAGCAAGGCTCTAACTGACTGATCACCTCTATCAAGTTCCTCGAACGTGTCGATGTCGGCAACAGCGACGTACTCCGTTTCAGCAAGCGATTCAGCGGCGAGTACATCAGCCATAATCTCTCGCAGCACATCGCCGGATCTTTCACCTGAATTCCACGATTCCTCTGCGGCTGTCAGAGCTTTGAACAGCACTACTGAGGCCCGTCTTTCTTCTGGTGACAGATATGCGTTGCGGCTGCTGCCGGCTAAACCATCGGGTTCGCGAACAGTTGGGATAGGGATGATCTCAACACCGAGTTCGAACGAATCGACGACGTGCTGGATGATGCGCAGTTGCTGCGCGTCTTTCTCACCAAACGTCGCTTTGTCGGGAGAAATAATTGAGAAAAGTCTGGTAACCACCGTGGCAACACCGTCGAAGTGTCCGGGCCGATGCAGCCCGTCGAGCACGTACGCAACTGGACCGGGATCGATCTGGGGAATTTTCTCGTTCGGCGGGTACATTTCTTCGACTGGTGGGACGAACAGAAAATCGACTCCATGGTTTTCAAATTCGACGATATCGGCTGCTTCGTCAGCTGGGTAGCTAGATAGGTCTTCATTAGCGCTGAACTGCGTTGGGTTCAAAAAAAGCGATCCGACGAGTGTGTCACAGAGTGGACGAAGCGTGTCCATATGGGCGGTGTGACCCGCATGGATTCCACCCAGCGTGGCTACGAGTCCGACGGTTCCGGAGATGCTACTGCGAACTTCCCGCATTTCTGCAACAGTGCGGATTACTTGCATGGGATGGCTTCGTTGGAACTATGGAGCCCTCTCCACGAGGAAGAGGGTCTGGGTGAGGAGAACTGACACTGTAGCTAACCTAGTCAGTTGTCTCTACGTCTTCGCGTTCACGAACGCGGGTTTCGTCGGAAAAGAACGATTGGCTGTCGGTCGGGAACGTGCCGTCGCGAACATCATCGCTGTATCGGACTAGAGCGTCCTTGATGATCGGAGCGAGATCAGCATACTTACCAGAGTGACGTGGTCGAAAATCGGGATCGAGTCCGAGCATGTCGTGGAAAACCTGCACCTGACCGTCGCAGTGAACACCAGCACCGATTCCAATGGTGGGAATATCGAGGGTTTCGGTGATTTTCATTGCCAGTTCCACTGGAATCAGTTCGAGAACAATCGCGAATGCACCAGCCTGTTGAAGCGCCAGAGCATCTTCGATGATCTGGTTTGCTGCAAATTCGGATTTGCCTTGCACCCGGTAGCCACCAAGCTGATTGACGTGTTGCGGGGTGAGGCCGATATGACCCATGACCGCGAGACCGGCGTCAGCAAGTCGACTGACTATCGGTGCTACGGTCTTGCCACCTTCGAGTTTGACCGCCTGCGCCCCACCCTCTTGAATGAGGCGTGCTGCGTTGCGGAGAGCTGTTTCAGCATCGATCTGGTAGCTTAGGAACGGCATGTCAGCGACGATAAGAGGTTTGGTCGTGCCTCGGACAACTGCCGCTGACGCGTTGACTATATCGTCGACGGTTACGGGAATTGTTGAGTCGTGACCAAGAACAACATGGCCCATGCTGTCGCCGACAAGAATCATTGGGATGCCTGATGCATCGACTATGCGGCCTGCCGTGTAGTCGTAAGCCGTCACCATTGGGATCGGCTCGCCTCGACGTTTCATCTGCTGGATCTTGTGTGTTGTGATCCGGCGTTGGACCATCGTGTACCTCCGCCCCGGTCGACTGCCACTTGCTAGCCGCCAAGCCTTAGTTCACTTACTTTTCTCCAGTATCCCTTATTTTTCGGGATTCAGGGGGGCGATTAAGTGTGAATTTCGTCTGAAAGTGCGGATTTGATGCGCTGATACGCGGATTCGGATAACCCACCCTGCTCTTTAGCTATGTGCAGGGTTGCAAGTGAAAGTGCGGCGTAGGCGTTGCCTTTCTCGGGTGAATTAATCGTGGTTGCCGATAGGTGAGATGCGATAGTTTCGACGTCGCCGCGCACGAACGGACCGGTTATCGCCGATGGCAGGCCTTTTTCATCAAGCGCGTCCACAGTTGAGCGTAGCAACGGAATCAGTCGTTTAAGTGCATCCGACCGGTCAATGCCCAACGGTTCCCACATCTCAGCTGCGAGTCCTGTAAGACCAGCGAGTAACCCGCAAGCCATGACCGCTGACGCATGGTAAGCCGAACGTTGCGACGAATCGATCTTGAATGACGAGCCGCCGAGATCGGATGCCAGCGTCTCTAGCCATATGCGGATTTTCGGATTTGGTGATTCAGTGGCAAACGATACGTCGCTCAGGCGATCCGATGATTCTGGTGATGGAAAGGTTTGAAGTGGATGGAATCCTGCTGTTTCCGCGCCAGCTCTAGTAGAGTTGTCGAGTGCCGAGAGTGGGAGCACACCGGCACAGTGCACGACCGTCTGGTGTGATCGCCACTGCACGATAGAGCAGATCTGTTCGATAGCGGCGTCGGGGGCGGTTATAAACACGATGCTGCCCATGTTTACTGCTGTTTGGGCATTTTCGATGACCACACCGTTTTCGATTCGAGATTTCAGCCATTCACGATGGTCTCTGCGCCTACTCGAAATGGCGGCTACGTTATACCCGGCATCTGACATCGCAATTGCGAGGCTCGAACCAAGACGTCCGGCTGCGACTATGGCTATTGGCGTTTGTTTGTTAAGTTCGGGTAACGGGCTCATGCGTTTGTTGACCTGCATTTTTCTTGCTCAGCGCGTGCATCGACAGCTGATTTCACTCCGCCCAGTGATTCGGCGGAATCTATAGCGTTCAGAATCGCTCCGGTTACGGCTTTGAGTGCTGCGGCGTGAAGCACATCACCGGACACAGCCCCAGGATGGGTTCCGGTGGAGAGGGCAAACACGGTGTCGCCATCGTTTTCGGTGTGCGATGGTCTAATGGCAAGTGCTATGCCGTCCTGACCAGCCATGGCAAGTCGTGTTGCCCCGATTTTATCCAGCGGTGCGTCGGTAGCGACGACGCCGATGGTCGTATTTTTGAAAAACCCACGTCCCTTGGGCGGATTCGTAATCATCAAGTCGATCGAATCGGCGAAGCCTTCTTCAGTTTGAGGGCCAGCGATTATCTCACCGCTGCCAGGATCAACAACCCCTCCAATCGCGTTCACGACCATCATTGCACCGACTGTTGCTCCGGATGACAGCCGAACTGACGCTGTTCCAATCCCACCTTTAATTGATGCCTTCTTTCCGAGCAACTTCGCTACTGTAGACCCAGTTCCTGCGCCAACATTGCCGGTAGCGAAATCGACTGACGCACTCGCGGCGGCTGCGAAACCATCATCACCGGTTGGCCGAACGGCGTGGTTAATGAATCCTAGGTCGAAGACCACTGCTGCCGGGATCAGGGGAATTCTGGCTCGCCCAAATCTAACGCCGACTCCCTGTTGCTCAAGATATTTGACGACACCGCCGCAAGCATCGAGTCCGAACGCACTACCACCCGTCAAAACGATGCCGTTTACCCACTGCGCACTTGCCAGCGGGTCGAGCAGTGCTGTTTCCCTGCTACCCGGGGCAGCACCCCTGACTTCGATGCCAGCATTAGCCGGTTCAGCACAGAGTATGACAGTACAACCGGTGCCGTTTTCGAGATCGGTATGATGCCCGACGGTGATACTGGCAACATCGGCGATGCTTCCTGAATAGTTCATTTGGGGTGTTTGATTTGGCTGCTCAGTTGGGTAGCGTTGCACTACGCGTATTTCAGCTTGATGCCTGTCAGGCTAGCACAGCATTCACAGGATTTTCTCAAGGTTTAACATTGCTTTAATTTCGGAGTGTACGAACCGTTATTTCTGGGCGTATACTCATTCGAATTTCCCTACGGCGAAATTCGTAATTGCCACCGGACACAGGCGTGCTGGAAGGTTGAATTTCAAGCAGAAATCAGTAACTTCGGCTCGTAACCGATGTGAGGAGTTCAGAAGGTGCCACGTAACTTCAAGGAACTAAAGCCCGCATACGGATTTGACGATGTAGCCATTTCTCCTGGCGACATTACTATTAACCCAGAGATGGCTGACCTGACGACGAATTTCGACGGGATTAAGCTCAATATCCCGTTTATTGCATCTGCGATGGACGCTGTGGTTGATCCGAAATTCGCCATTGAGATGACCAAGGCTGGCGGGTTGGCTGTGATGAATATGGACGGACTTCACACCCGCTATGAAGACGCCACGGCGGTATATGAAGAGATTGCTGCTTCTTCACGAGAAGATGCGACCGCGATCATGCAGCAGATCTACTCTGTGCCCCAGAAGTCTGAGCTCATTGCGAAAAAGGTTGAGGAAGTGAAAAAGGGTGGTGGCATCGCCGCTGTTTCTTTCGTTCCTCAAAGTGCAAAGCGAATGGCCCCACTGGCTGTCGAGGCCGGTGCGGACATGGTGGTTGTGCAGGGAACAGTTGTTACGGCACGACACTCGTCCAAGAGTCTTAGAGGGCTCGTGTTCTCTGACCTGATAAAGGACATCAATGTTCCGGTCCTCGTTGGAAATACTGTTTCTTACGAAGTGACAAAAGAACTGATGCAGCAGGGCATCGCGGGGGTGCTGGTTGGAGTCGGGCCCGGATCTGTGTGTACCAGTCGAGAAGTGCTGGGCATCGGAATTCCTCAAGTGAGTGCCACTATCGAATGTGCGGCTGCCAGAGACGATTTCTACAAAGAGACCGGCAAGTACATCCCGATTATCACCGACGGTGGAATCCGAACCGGTGGTGACGTTTGTAAGTCGTTCGCCGCCGGGGCCAACGCCGTAATGATCGGTAGCCCCTTCGCCAAGACAACAGAGGCCCCGGCCCACGGTTATCACTGGGGCATGGCGACCTGGCACGACTCACTGCCGCGTGGCACGCGGATCAACATGGGTACCGAGTACAGCTTGGATCAGCTCCTTTACGGTCCGTCGTCACGAACCGACGGCACGCTGAACCTCGTTGGTGCACTGCAGGTTTGCATGGGTTATGTAGGCGCAGAGACTCTGCGAGAGATGAACAAGGCTCGAATGGTTTACGCTCCTGCTATCAAGACCGAAGGTAAGATCTACCAGCAGGCTGGATTGGGTTCGTAACAGGCGCAGTCGGGCTTTCTACTAGCCGGTCGTTCTATTGTCCGTTGTTGGGCACAAGTACGGTGTTGGTAATCATGGAAATTCGTCATCCTGAAGTTGATTCAGAATCTCGATACGCTGACGACATCAAACAAAGCACTTTTTTGGCACCCGCACGATACTGTGCGGGTGCCTTCGTTTAAGAGACAATCATTCGTATGAACTTCAAGCGCCCACGTGGCACAGCCGACATTCTCCCCGAAGACCAGCCGTACTGGTCGCATGTTTACACCACTGGACGCAAGATCGCGGATCAGTTCAGTTATCGCCGAATCGATACTCCGGCATTTGAAGACACGAGCTTATTTCAGCGCGGTGTAGGCGATGCCACAGACATTGTACAAAAAGAGATGTACTCGTTTCACGATCAGGGTGACAACCCGCTCACACTCAGACCAGAGGGCACGGCATCTGTCTGTCGCGCATACATAGAAAACGGCTTTCAGAGCGGTCCACAGCCGGTTCGAATGTATTATATGGCTCAGATGTTCCGGTACGAGCGTCCACAGGCTGGACGAGTACGACAGCACCACCAGTTTGGTGTTGAAGTCATTGGCGACCAGTCGCCTGCGATCGACGCCGAAGTCATTGAACTGGGTTGGAAATACATAGCTGAACTTGGAATAACCGGCGTCAAACTACGCCTGAATAATCTAGGCGATCCCGAGGGCCGTGCCGATTACATCAGCGATCTCAACAAATACTTCACTGAGCGAATTGACCATCTTCCGAGGATCGACCGAGATCGGCTCCAACGGGCGCCCCTTAGAGTCCTTGACTCAAAGGTGAAGGAAACTCAGGAACTTGCCGATGACGCTCCCAAATCAGTTGACTACATCGGTGGAGAAACGAAGGAACACTGGGTAGCATTGTTGGTGCTTCTCGATAATCTGAAGACGGTTTACCCGGATTTTTCTTACAACATTGACCACCGCCTTGTGCGTGGCCTCGACTACTACAACCGGACTGTGTTCGAGTACGAACCGTCGGATGCCGGGGGCCAGAGCACGCTGCTTGCTGGTGGGCGTTACGATCCTCTGATCGGTATTCTCGGTGGGCAGGATACCCCTGGTATCGGCTTCGGATCGGGAATCGAACGAATGATTCTTGAAATAAAGAAGCAGGAAGTCGAGGTCGAGCAATCTACAGGTCCGGAAATCGTAGTAGTTGCACTCGGTGATGCCGGGGAGGCGGCGGCAGGTCTGGCGACAGCTCTCAGGGCCGCCAACGTTTCGACCGTGCTCGCACCTAAACGCTCGATGAAAGCGCAGATGAGATATGCAAACAACCAGAACGCCGCTAACGTGGTAATTCTCGGCGATCGCGAAGTAGAGAACGGCGTGGCATCGGTGAAAAGCCTTGCCGAAGGTGGCGATCAGGCTGAAGTGTCTCTCGACGCCGCTTCAATAGCCGAACACGTTCGCTCGACAGGCAATCAGTAGCTACCCGAGAACCCAACTCCCTCGCCCCTGTCTGAACGAGCGTTCAGACAGGGGCGCATATCTAGCACTACTGGTAATTTCAATTCATGCAGCAATCAATAGAAGCCCGCCTGAAGGAAATCGCTGATCGACATGGCGAGGTTGAACGTTTGATGTCTCAACCTGAAATAGCATCGGATCAGAACGCAATCCGGAAACTGGGTCGCGAATATCGTCAGCTCCAGCACATCGTTGAACTCTGGAATGAGATGATAAATGCCCAGACCGATCTTGAAGACGCACAGGAAATGATCGCCGAAGAGGACGACCCTGAAGTTCTTGAGATGGCGAATGCTGAAGCCGAAGAACTTAAGGGGAAGTTGGAAGTTCTTGGTGCGGATATCAAGATTGAGCTTCTTCCTAAAGATGAAACCGAGCTCGCCGACGCCGTGGTCGAGGTTCGAGCGGGTGCTGGCGGAGACGAAGCGGGGCTTTTCGCAGCTGAAGTATTCCGAATGTACCAGCGCTACTCCGAGGCACGGAAGTGGAAACTGAAAGTTCTCAGCCAGAACGACACCGGAGTTGGCGGCCTGAAGGAAGTCACGTTCGAAATCGAGGGTGAACGCGCATATCAACGGCTGCATCTGGAAAGTGGTGTGCACCGTGTCCAGCGAGTGCCAACTACCGAATCACAGGGGCGCATTCACACGTCGACGGCGACGGTTGTAGTCATGCCGAAGGCTGAAGAGGTCGACGTTCAGATCGAGGATAATGATATCAAGATCGATGTATTTCACTCTGGCGGAGCTGGCGGACAGAACGTGAACAAAGTCGCCACCGCAATTCGCATCACTCACCTGCCCTCGGGTCTTGTGGTGCAGTGTCAAAACGAGCGGTCGCAACTGCAGAACAAGCAACAGGCAATGGAGATTTTGCGTTCACGTTTGTGGGATATGGAGATTCGCAAGCAACAGGAAGAGATCAGTGTGAACCGGAAAGCGCAGGTAGGCACCGGCGACCGTTCGGAGAAGATTCGAACGTACAACTTTCCTCAGTCTCGCATCACCGACCACCGCATCGGCTACACAAGCCACCAGATGCAAAACGTTCTCAGTGGCGAGCTCGATGGCTTCATCGATGCATTGCTGCAAGAAGAGCAAGCGCGCAAGCTGGCCGCTGTCGGTAACTAATTCCTGTCCCCTCCTTCCTATCAGGGAGGGAGGATTGGTAGTCGCCAAAATCAACTCCATGCCTACCGAAAATGTTTCATCCCTTATCCGGCAAATCACCGCCCGACTTAGCGCGGCTGGAATTGAAGATGCTGGAATAGACGCAAGGCTGCTACTGAGAAGCGCGTTTGGGTGGTCGGCCGTTGAACAGTTGGCGCACCTTCCGGATGCCCCACCGTGGGATCACCTTGCGACACTCGAAGCGATGGTTCTCAGACGAGTGGACCGAGAGCCTTTGCAGTACATCACAGGCAGAGTGGAGTTTTTTCACAGACAGTTCAGTGTGAATAAGAATGTTCTTATCCCTCGACCCGAGACTGAACAGATAGTGGTGCAGACGGTTGAATTTATTCGGGAGCAGAATATACAGAATCCGAGGGTTGCCGACATCTGCACAGGTTCCGGGGCGATTGCTATTTCTCTTGCGCTCGAAATACCGGCGTCCGAGGTTAATGCAACTGACATATCTCCGCATGCACTGACGATTGCTCAGCAAAACGCGAACGACCTGGGTGCAAAGTTAGACCTCTACGAAGGCAACCTGCTCGAACCGCTTTCGGGGCAGTTCGATGTGATCGTGTCGAATCCGCCGTACATACTCTCCACTGCAATGCTCGGGGTTCAAGCGGAAGTCGCCAGAGAGCCCATTCTGGCTCTGGATGGCGGGATTGATGGTCTGGATGTAATCAGGCCGCTGTTCAAAGGGATCTCGGGGATGCTCAAGCCGAACGCCAGTGCGGCCTATATCGAGATCGACCCGCCGATCGAAGAAGCCGTGATGCAGTTAGCGGTCGCAACCTTCCCGCACGCTGGCATATCGCTGCTGACAGATTTGGCCGGACTGACAAGGTGCATTGCGATCGAACGGGCGTAGCAGCGAGCCCCCGCGCGCACCGATCCACCAAAGATCTCCTCCAAAGAAGTCGGGTATTTAGACTGTGACCGGCAATCGAGTTGATCATGTTGATCGGAGAGCAAGAGTGACGACTTACCTCTTTGTATACTGAGGTGCCTTTCGGGCCTTCTTGAGACCGTACTTCTTGCTTTCCTTCATTCGAGAGTCACGGGTCATGAGACCAGCGTCACGAAGTGGCTTTCGCAGGTTCTCGTCCATGACGACAAGTGCACGTGCGAGACCGTGTGCGAACGCGCCAGCCTGCCCACCTGAGCCTCCGCCGTGAGTCTTGGCAACGACGGTTACCTTGTCGGTAAGACCGGTTGCACCAAGTGGGCTGATGGCCTGTCGAAGCCATGCACCAACGGTGAATACTTCGTCGATCGGCTTACCGTTGACGGTTGAACCGCCAGGCGTGTTGTAAACCCGAACCCGTGCTATTGCGGTCTTTCGACGGCCTGTGCCGTAGTAGTACTGCTGGCTGGTCAACTATTTCGCTCCAGAATCCCTAGCTGCTTTTGCGGCTGGCTTTTTAGCTGCTGGTTTCTTTTTTGCAGCAGGCTTTTTGGCGGCTGTTGCCTTTTTGGCTGTTGGTTTCTTTTTTGCAGAAGGCTTTTTGGCGGCTGCTTTCTTAGTAGGAGCTTTCTTCTTTGGAACAGCTTCTGCAGCTTCGACTGCCTCGGTTGCAACAGTTTCCGTAACCGCGGCTTCTGCCTTAGGTGCAGTTTTCTTTGCTGCTGGCTTATTGGCGGTTGCCTTCGCGGCTTCTAAAGCGGTGGCTTCAGCTTTCGCTACTGCTGCGGCTTCACGCTCTTCACGTCGCTCAGATCCGAGGACTTGCGCGGAGTGCGGGTGTTCGGCTCCCGCGTAGACCTTGAGACGGGTGAACATCTGTCTACCAAGTTTGTTCTTCGGAAGCATTCCTTTTACGGCCAGTTCGATGATTCTTTCTGGCTGTCGTTCCTGCATTCGAGAATATGGAATCTCTTTGAGGTTCCCAGGGTACTGACTGTGACGCTTGTAGATCTTCTGTTCAGCCTTTAGGCCGGTAACTTTGATCTGGCTGGCGTTGATCACGACGACAAAGTCGCCTGTCAGCATGTGTGGCACATAAGAGGGCTTGTGCTTGCCCATCAGGAACGTTGCGACCTGGGTCGCGAGCCGTCCGAGAATTTGGCCGCTGGCATCTAAGACTTTCCAGTCGTTCACCAGTTCACTTGTTCGGGGGTTGTAATGCTTTAGCTTGGTAACCATGTTCAATCCGTACTTGTCGACGCTCTAGTTTACGCTCAGATCAACGGTTTCAGCAGAATCAATTGCGGGCAACCCGCACTCGCCTGTTCCGTCATAAGTTATTTCTTCGAGACAAAGTCCTTCAGCAGGCATGACGAGAGATGCGGCACCACGTTCTGTTGTGGCAATCAGTTGTCCGACAATTTCACCAGAAAGTTTGCCAGATCCAACGTGGTACAACACTCCTGCAATCCTACGTATCTGCTGGTGCAGAAAGGCATTTGCTGTGATTTTGAATTCGATGTTTTCGCCGTCACGAGTTACTGAGGCAGACTCCACGTCGCGCTGTGTAGGTGCTTGTACTGGAGTGCTCGGTCCCACAAATGCGGCGAAATCGTGCGAGCCGACAAAAGCCTGACTTGCGTCGTTCATCGCTGAAACGTCGAGGTTCTTTCGCACATGGGTCACAAAGTGACGATCAAGTACTGGTTCAGATCGGGCATCGTTGAATGTATACACGTAGGTACGCGAGGTCGCGTCACTACGCGGATCGAACCCTTCGGGTCCATCCGAGACAAGCTGTGCACAACGCACGCGCACATCTTTTGTCATGTAGTAGTTCAACGCTTTCCTGATCTGATCCGGTGGCATATCGGTTTCTTCATCGAAGCAACCAACCTGCCCTCTTGCATGTACTCCGGAGTCGGTACGACTTGCCAGATACATTCTTATGTTTTTGTTGAAGACTTTGCGCAGGGCTTTTTCTATCTCGCCCTGCACTGTCCTTGCATTGGACTGAAGTTGCGAGCCGTGGAACTCAGTTCCGTCGTACTCCACAACCATTCCAAAACGCATCTTTTTATTTAGTCAACCAGTTCGATCAATGCCATCTCCGCAGCATCGCCAGCACGAACACCAAGACGAGTGATACGGGTATAGCCACCGGCTCGTTCTTTGTAACGAGGTGCGATGTCGTCGAACACGGTCTTCACTACCGACTTGTCGGTGATGAAGGCGGCGGCCTGACGTCGATCGTGGAGGGTGCCTTTTTTGCCTAGGGTGACCATCTTTTCGACCAGGGGTCGAATTTCCTTGGCTTTTGGAACAGTCGTCTTAATATGACCGTTCCGAAGCAAGTCAGTGACCATGATCCTGAACAAAGCCCTGCGGGGACCGGAAGCCCGGCCGAGCTGTCGACCGGTTAGCTTATGCCTCACTGGAGACTTCTCCTGTGTCCTCGGTAGTTTCGGCACCAACTTCGACTTCGGCTTTAGGATCCTCACCCTCGCCTTCGCTTCCCTCTTCGCCGGAGGCATCTTCTGTTTCTTCAGGCAGGAAGTTACGCTCAGCGAGCCTGTCGTAAAGCTCGTCGAGTGACTTCTGACCGAAGTTTCGAATTTTAAGTAGTTCGCCCTTGGGCATCGAAAGCACTTCACCAACGCGGTTGATACCTGCGCGTTTTAGACAGTAAAGTGTTCGTGCTGAAAGAGCGAGTGTTTCAACAAGTGTGTTGTAAACATCGGGCGAAATGCCGAGACCGGCCGCTGGG
>CAYTAO010000025.1:12505-29007 GCA_964435915.1 uncultured Dehalococcoidales bacterium | reverse complement strand
CCGACCGCTGGTTTTGGAGACCAGTGCTCTAGCCAGACTGAGCTACGCTCCTGCGTGGAACAAACAGGCGGTCAAATAAATAGACCGCCGATTATCCGCAGCACTCAATCATACCTCTATGAATACTGGCTCGACAGTCGGCGGCCTATCTATTTTTAATTTGGTTTTCGCTAAGACGGGAATTTACTGCTCAACGCCTAGAGCGCCGCTTCGTCCTTCTCGCCCGTGCGAACTCGGATTACTTCGGATATTGGTGAGATGAAGATCTTACCATCACCGATCTGTCCCTCTTCACCAGATTTCGATGCGCCGAGTATGGCCTCAACCACAGCGTCTTTCAGTCCAACTGCGACTACCGTGGTGATTATTGACTTTGGTAGTGCTGCCCGCGTCGTAGTGGTTGCACCACGGCCGGTGAACACTTCAACTCCCTGCTGAGTTCCTTTTCCGGTTACGTTCAGCACGTGATAGCCGCCGCACCCCGCTTCGAGTAGTGCGTCGACGATCGTGTTTACCCGTTCTGGTCGCACTACTGCTTCGATTTTGATCATGATCACAGTCCTCCATCTGCGTGATCGATCCTATTGCCGATCACGCAGGTTGAATGATGGATTAGTCGGCTCCGTCGCCGACGTAGGCTCGCTCGCCGTGGAAGGCGATGTCGAGACCAGCATCTTCATCAGCTTCGTCAGCCCGGAGACCCAGACCAGGTATTACGTCGAGAATCTTCAGTATTACGAAGGTCACGATGAATGAGTAAGCGATGGTCGCCAGTACTGCGACTACGTTGTAACCGAGTACTGTGGCATCACCGTCAACGAGGCCAATACCACCGACTGCGAAGATACCCGTAGCCAGCGCACCCCAGATTCCGCCAATTCCGTGGACGGCCATCACTTCAAGTGCATCGTCAAATCCGAACTTGTGTCGGAATCGAACTGCGTAGAACGTCAGTACACCGGCACCAAGACCAATTGCGATGGAACCCATCGGACCAACAAAACCAGATGCAGGGGTGATCGCGACAAGGCCGGCGACTGCACCAGTGGCTGCACCAACTGCGCTCATTTTGCCTGTGTGAATGTGGCCAAGAATGACCCACGCAACCAGAGCCATTGCGGCAGCAACGTTTGTTACGAGGAATGCACTGACGGCAAGTCCATCGGCTGCTAGACCCGACCCCGCGTTGAAGCCGAACCAGCCAAACCACAGAATGCTGGCACCGAGAATCACAAACGGTACGTTGTGAGGCTCTACACCACGGTCAACGCCGCGGCGCTTGCCGACCAACCAGGCAGCTACAACGGCTGCTACACCGGCATTGATGTGAACAACCGTGCCGCCAGCAAAGTCGAGAGCACCTAGTTCAAATAGCCATCCGCCATCCGCCCAAACCCAGTGGGCGATTGGTGTGTATACAAAGGTTACCCACACCACCAAGAAAATAAGGTATGTCGTGAACTTGAATCGCTCAGCGATAGCACCGGTAATAAGTGCTGGAGTGATGATGGCGAACATCATCTGGAAGATGGCAAACAACATTGCGCCGTCTTCTGGATTGCTCGAAACGTCCTTGAACCCAAGGAAATCGAAATTGCCTATAAATTGGCCGCCATCTCCAAATGCGAGGCTATAACCCCACAACACCCACACCACGCTGACCACACCCATTGCTACGAAGCTGTACATGACTGTGCTCACCACGTTCTTACCGCGGACAAGTCCACCATAGAAGAACGCCAGCCCAGGAGTCATAAACAGAACGAGTGCGGATGCCATTAGCATCCACGCCACTGATCCAGAATCCATTAGAAATTTCTCCCCCGATTAAAGCTGCAACGCAGTACTTAAAAGAGAATCTATGGGCGAGGTGTTTCCGAAATGTTGCGTGGGTGTGACACATCGGTTACACAACAAAATCAGTCCAAAATTTTCGGTGATCATCGGTGATTACCACTGGCATCCGAGATGAATATAAGTAAGTATGTAGACACCATGATCATCGATTCACACTGCCACTCTTGGGCGTACTGGCCTTACCTTCCTCCTGTTCCTGATTCTGAAAACCACGGCTCTGTCGAACAGTTGATTCATCAGATGGACACTAATGGCGTCGATCGGGCAACTATCGTCTGTGCTCAGATTTTTCAGAACCCTGAGAACAATGATTACGTCGCTACTGCCTTAAAGCGGTACCCGGATCGGCTTGAGCAGTTCGCTGATGTAGATTCAATGTGGTCAGATTCTTACCACACGCCGGGTGCAGCAAAGCGGCTCGAACAGGCGGCTGAGCGCTGGCCAATGAAGGCTTTCACTCACTATGTGGCTGGTGAAGACGATGGAACATGGTTCAACTCACCAGAGGGGATCGATTTCTTTCGTACAGCAGAACAACTGGGATTGATCGCCAGTATATCGATGTCACCGCACCACCAACAGGAACTGCGCAAGGTTGCTGAGCGGCACCCAGATCTGAACATTCTGTGCCATCACATGTCAGGCATGCGAGCCCATGGGGATGATGCCCGCGCGAATCTGGAGAACGTTATCGAGTCGAGCAAGCTACAAAATATCTACCTCAAATTATCAGGCTTTCACTACCTGACAAATACAAGCTGGAATTTTCCTTATTCAGATACCCGCTGGATTTACGAAGAGGCTTATGGAGCGTTCGGTACGAACATGTGCTGGGGATCCGACTTTCCTGTGGTTAAGAAAGCAATGACGCATCTCCAGTCGTTAGAGGCGTTTCGCACACATTGCGATTTTGTCAGTGATACCGACAGAGACGCCATATTGGGTGGCACTCTCGATGAATTACTAAGCCGTGCTCGCTCCGTAAACAAGAAGACCGAATAAGTGATCGTACTAGTCGCAAACAGGCGAAAAGTGCGATTGACCATACACGGATCACGTGGTGTGACCTTTTTAGTACTAGGTGACTAGACGGTTGACATATGTCGTTATTCGCTCTTCTCAAATGAAGTAGTGAATAATAGCGGTCTTCACTGTTTCCACACCGAAAAAACTGCGACGCAATCTTTCGGGGCTTGGTGAGCGAATAGTGGAACGCTGCGCAATACGGCATTCGGATTACAGATTCATGATCTGAACGACATCAGCCTGCCTGAAGAACCGGATGATAATGGATCGCCAGAAATAGCAGCTTAGCTTTTTTTTCGGGCTCGGCAACGACCGCCCGCTGCAAGTCCAACTATGACCAGCAGCCACGCGCCGGCGGTTCCGTCAACGGAGCCTGTTACCGGCGCTGAACACGTCCCACTTGAAGATTCGCTTGCAGCATCTTCAGAAACGTCTTCTATGGAGCCTTCAGCATTGTCAACGGCAGATGATTCGGACGCTTCATCGACCGACAAAGGTGCCGCTGTCGGTTCGGCTTCCTCAACAGGGTCAACTTCTTCATCTGTTTCCGATTTCGAACCTGAGTCGCTCGATTCAGGTGGCAGTGTCAGCAACTTGTATGCCGGAGTTGGATCGGGTGCTGGCGTGGGCTTAGGGCCGGGAGTCGGTTCAATATATGGTTCCGCACCGATCGACTCGCGCCATAGGTTTTCGAGCCCGGTGAGATTGAAACCGTAGACGGTGTCAAGCGCATTGCTGATGTTAACCCCTCCACCCAAGGTCGCCAGAAGTTGGGCCATTTTTTCTTCGCCGTATTCTTCGACCATGAATTTGACAACGCTCCGACCCTGTCCGTAGGCAACAAGAGTCAAATTGGGGTCACCGGGGAACGACCGGAGGTTTTTGAGCAAGATAAGACGATCGGTTCCCTCTGCCCATTCGAGGAATCTCTCATACGAGACAGTCTGGTCTAGGTTGCCGTACTCGGCCAGTCCTTCGTTCAGCCAGAGTGGAACGTTGCCGCTCGAACGAGCAGCCCGGGCCACGAGTATGTGAGTCATTTCGTGGGTTGCGGTGCCGATGTCCGATCTACCAGCGAGCACCAGAACTACGCTCTCGGAATCGAATGCCTGACCCTCGGTTATTAGCTCACGACTGGAGGCCAGACTACGTGCGACAACAGCACCGATCATTTCAGCGTTATTGTTGTAGAGCGTCATAATTATCGGGGTCTGTGTTTCAGCCCCCGTTACTCGCCCCATCAGGTCAAGGGACTCTACTGCGGCTTTGGCAAGCCTTTCGGCCCTTGTTCGCACCGGTCCGTGATACAGGACTGTGACGGTGCCTAGGGTGACTTCTTCCCACTCGAACCGTGCATCGTCAAAGCGCCATGATTCTGGCTCGGTCAAATGGGTATAACCGTTTTCGTCGGTTATCTCGAACCAGTAATTGATCATCGTGCCTGGGGGAATGTAACGGTCGTTGCTATTTGTTCGGTGAAATAGCTCACCGTTTACCAGTGGGCGGCTGGTCTGATCGAGATTAAGATAGGCGTACTGGGTAGTTCCACGATCACCAATTTCAAAGGTGACTCGCACATCGTCGATTCGGATATCGGATTCGACGTCCAGCTTGAATGTCATACCTTCTGGGAACTGTGATTCAACGCTATAGTCGATTACTTTCACCGTCTCGACACTTTGGGCGGTGACTATTGTGGCTGAAGTACCCATGATCGTCGCGATTGCAACAACAGCAAGCAGCCTGAACAATCCGATTTTAAGAGTGATATATGCGTACGTGACGTTCAAGGTCAGGGTGCTCTCGGGTTTCAGTGAGTAAATCGAGTGGGTTGAAGTTAACGGCCTGAGATTTCCTGCACCAATCGTTTTACGCCAATTTATAAACCAAAGGATGCAAATTACGAGTCAGCTTCGATTGCTCGCCACGCGTCTATGAATAGACATGCAGCGCTGAGCGGCGTACCAATCCCAAGTATCCACAATGCAGCCATCGGATATCCGAGCACAAGACAAACAACTATAATCGCAACTCGTTCGGGACGGGTCATAAATCCGGCCGTACCCTTCACACCAAGCCCCTCGGCCCTGGCACGAACATAGCTGACCATCATCGATCCTGCCATCCCGATGAAGGTGAGAAACACAGCCAGATGGCTTTCATCCGCGCCGGATACAAAATACATCGCAAATCCAAGTAGTACCGCCAGCTCCGAGACTCGGTCAAACACTGAGTCCATCAAGGCTCCGCGCTTGCTCACGCTCCCAGTGGCACGAGCGATACCGCCATCGAGCAGATCAAACGCTGAACCCACCAGGACCAAGATTCCGCCGATCAGAAACTCGCCTTCACTGATGAAATAAGCTGCGATTACAGCAATTGCCAGACCTACGAAAGTGGCGGCTGAGGGCGTGAATTTGAATATGACCAGCAACGACACCGCCGGTCGTTCAAACCATTTGGTGACTGATCCACGGAGTCCGTAACGAATTGATTGAAGATCGGCCAATGCCTACCAGCCCTTGAACTGTGATGGTGGCACGAGCTGCTTTTGTCGAACTTCGTCGTAGTACGACAACACACTGTCTGCCACCAGGGTCCAGCGGTACTGACTCACAGTGGAGCGACCGTCCATGGCGAACTGGGTTCGCTTCACGGGATTTTCGATAAGTTGTTTTATTGCTGTAGCAAGTGCGGCTTCGTCTTTGGGTGGCACCATAAGGCCTTCACGTCCTTCGGACATTACTGACTCAAACCCGGGGATTTTGGAAGCCACGATTGCTGTCGAAGATGCCATGGCTTCGATGATGATGAATCCGAAGCTCTCCTTGCCTGTGTTGGGGGCGATGAATATGTCGGCGTGCTGATAGTAGCCGGGGAGATCGACGTCGCTGACGGGTCCGACGAATACGACATCGTCGAGCGAACGTTCGCCCATAATGCGATACGATTCACGATCGGGTACTCCCGCGCCTGCGACTATTAGCCGTAGTTTTGGATACTGCCATTTCAGCAGCGAGTAGGCACCGAGCGCAAAGCGAAGCCCTTTACGCGGTTCGTTTAATCTCCCGACGAATAACAGGTTCATTGCGTCCTGCTTGAGAACTGTAGGCCTAGGTGCCGGGTGAGAGAACCAGTCGACGTCCAGGCCGTTTGGGATTACTCGATAATCGCCTTCGAAGTAACGATTTGCGAAGTCTTTGGCTGGTTCCGATACAGCTATCCGACCGTTCAGCCTGATGGCTCCTCTATTGAGGACTTTTTTCCAGAACATGTAGCCACGACCCCGCCCTTCGTTGAATGCGTGGAACGTGCCAATAGTAGTTGAGGGTGAGAATCGAGATGCCGTGAGTGCGAACATCGGCATTAGCGGTTCGTGGATGTGGACGATGTCGAACTGCTCGTTTTCGAGCATCGATTTGAGACGCCAGTCCTGCCATACCGAGAAGGAAATTCTGGCCACCGACCCGGCGGTGGGCACGGGTACCGATCTACCGAAAGTACGGAGATCGATGGCGGCGACATCGACAGCTGGCTCGTTGCGGGGACATGGAGCGAGGATTGAAACCTCGTGCCCGCGAGACTGGAGCTCTTTGCTCAGGGTTGCGATGTGGCGTTGCACTCCGCCGGTATGGGCGAAGTCGTAGGGCGATACTTGAGCAATTCTCAAATACGTACCCCCTGTGTTTCTATTTGGAAGAAGTATTCCAAGTAAAAAACTATGTGCTGCCGCTGAACCAATATCAGGCAATCATATTGTTTTTCAATGGCGAGCACTAGTTTTTCACATCGTTCTAAGGCTGAAAGTTATTCAGCTTCTGTTACTTCAACAACTACGTTTGGGTCGTGCCCCTCTGCAAAGGTTTCAACGGCAAGACGGGCGTCGTCGTCTCGCATCTGCAATGGAGGTGACTTCATGAAGTAGGCTGACGCAGGTTCGATTGCGCCACTGACTCCCTTGTCCAAGGCAATTTTGGCGCTGCGGATGGCGTCGATGGCTACTCCGGCGGAGTTCGGACTGTCTTCAACTTCGAGCTTCAGCTCGACGTTGAGAGGCTGATCACCCCAAGATGTGCCTTCGAGGCGGATGTACGCCCACTTGCGGTCTTCGAGCCACGGTACGTGGTCGGACGGACCAATGTGTACGTCGTCAGTCGGCAGATCTTTTTCGAGTTGAGACTGAACGGCGTTAGTCTTCGAAATTTTCTTCGACTTCAGGCGGTTTCGCTCTAGCATGTTGTAGAAGTCGGTGTTGCCACCAAAGTTCAACTGGTAGGTCTTGTCGAGCCGGACGCCACGGTCTTCGAACAGCCGGGCAAGTACTCGGTGGATGATGGTTGCGCCGACCTGTGACTTGATGTCGTCGCCGACGATCGGGATGCCACGGTCGATGAATCGCTTCTGCCAGTAGTTCTCTCGAGCTATGAAAACCGGAATACAGTTCACGAACGCCACACGAGCTGCGAGGGCCTGCTCGACATACCAGCGGGTTGCCTGCTCGGAGCCGACCGGAAGGTAGTTGATCATTACGTCGACTTTGCGTTCACGCAGAATGCCAACGATGTCAGCGGTTTCGCCATGTAGAGTCGAGGGGTCATGGTTGACTTCAACGAGCTCTTCGAGGAACTCACCGATGCCGTCATGGGTCATTCCACGGTCAACCTTGACGCCCATCTTGGGAACCTTGTGGAACTGAAGGGCGTTGTTGTTCTTCGAAACGAGGGCTTCGGAAAGGTCTTTGCCGACCTTGTCCTTATCGACGTCGAATGCCGCAACAATGTTGACGTCGCTCAGGGCGTATCCGCCGAGAACGTTGTGCATCAGGCCTGGAATTTTATCGGAGCCTTCATCGACTTCACTGTATTTGTAAAGTCCCTGAACTAGGGACGAGGCACAGTTACCTGCGCCGATGATTGCGACATTGATTTTGCTCAAGATCGAGCCTCCAGAAAAAAATATTTATATGAACAGCGAGTCGTCCGTGTGCTTTTTAGATCCGGAGACAGGCTTACAGCCCTTGCGGGTTCGTTAACGTAGCTAAAGTCTAGTTCTTGGCGTGCAGTCAGTAGGGACGTTTTTTCTCTGTGTTGCCGGTGTAAGTTCCTAAATGTTCCGGAATATAGCAAGTTCAGACACCTGTCATTACTCGGAGGGACGATGTGGCAATCACGTTCGCATGTGACATGTGATGACTCAAGAACGGTCACTTAGCTGGAGCAGGGCGTGCCCACTCAAACGTTGTTGTTTCGATTCCAATGTGTCCTCGGTTACCCGTGATTGCCACGTCGATCATTCCTCACTCCTCGCAATGACAGGGCGCAGAATTAGATGCTAGGCCGATACCTGCATTGCTTCTGCTATGTCAACGAGGGAGTGGGTCTTGATGTGGGGATTGGCACCGGACCATATGTAGTCGAAGTGCTTACGCAGAATCTGGGCATATGAGCTGGTAGATGTCACTTGCAGCATTGGAACAAGACCATCGATCGAACTACCATCGATGGAGCCTTCGGGTTTACCAAAATGATAGGTTTCGACAAACGCCGAAGCCGTGGTCATCACGAGGTAGACCGAGGGCCAGTGATCGACAAATCTAACGTCAATTCCGAAGTGATTTCTAGCCTCTGCCTCCTTCTTCATCGCGGCGATAACATTCAAGCTTCGCCAACTATCGTTGTACAGTGGGCCTCCCTTGAATCGTGCCTCATCCTCGAACTGGGTGCCATCTTCTACCACGGCGCGAGCACGAGCGAATTCACTGACGGGATTTACGAGAATCGCACGCACCTGAACAGGTCTATCTTCAGCAGCCATTTGCCGCAGGGCCGCAGTGTGCCCCCTGTCACCAAAGAACTCTCGTAAACCAATACCCTGGAGCAGGATTTCTCCGCCCGCTTGCTCGAGAGAATTTGCCACTGCTTTAACGGTAGACGGGTCGGTATTACGAGGGCCATGTATGCCAAGGACTCCGTGCTTCACAGCTCCCGAGAGAATCCCTGTAAAACGTCCTAATGCGTCGATATCTGATGCCGGTGATTCTCCTGCTGGTTGAATGCCGACAGGCGGCAATTGCGGTGTGGATACGGGCGTAATCGAAGTGGGGATAGCGATGGCGGTCGGAGTGATATTCGGAGATAGAACCGCCTGCACAGATTCCTCTGTGATGATCCACGTTTTACCAATTCGGCGAGCAGGGATTAATCCTGCTCGAAGCCACTTGTAGACGGTCTTTTCGCTTACGTTCAGCCGGACGGCAACTTCTCTTACGCGGAGATTCATCACTATTCCACCAAATACCAGTTAAGTTATTGTTATTCCTAATAATTCCATAAAAGTAGGTATTCAGGCAACTTTTACTGGTATAACGCCAAAGTGTTGTCGGTACTGGCAGCAATAAAAGAGCCGCCAACACTAATGTGCGGACGGCTCTTTTATTGTTATATGGTTCTTCGAATTTCCCTGCTAGTAACCAACTGCTGCGCCGTCTTTACGCGGCTCGGACCCGGCGGTTAGCACACCGGTCTCCGCGTCTCGGGAAATCACCTGACCACCACCCAGCTCTGTGCGTTCGTATCCTTTGAGAACACGAACGGTGTGTCCACGTTTTTCGAGATCACGCACTACGTCTGGAGAGATGTCTTCTTCGACAAGAACGTTCTGTGTGTCTTCAACATCGATTTTGAAGCGTGGGGCATCAAGAGCCTGCTGAGAATCCATTGCATAGTCGATCATGTTCGATGCCACCTGCAGGTGTCCCTGTGGCTGAACGAACCCACCCATCACGCCAAAGCTGAGCCACATCTCATCGTCTTTAGTAGCCATCGATGGGATAATCGTCTGGAACGGTCGCTTGTTGCCTTTGAGATAGTTGGGGTGATCTAGGTCGAACGAGAACAGGGAGCCTCGGTTCTGGAGCGCCATACCTAGCGTTGGAACGACAAGACCTGTTCCGAAACCGCTGAACAGGCTGTTGATAAGCGAGCAGGCTGTGCCTTCGCCATCGACCGCGGTGAGGTAGACGGTGTCCGCACCACCCATGGGGTCTCCGTAGGAAACGTTTGGATCTGCCTGCGTGCCGGATATATCTGCACGTCGTCGATTAGCGTAATCCTTGCTCAGTAGCGGACCGATCGGCACTTCGGCGACTCGCGGGTCGGCGACGTACTGAAGGGCATCCATGTAGCCACGACGCATCGACTCAATCAGGTAGTGATATCGGTCTGACGATTGCGCACCCATTGATCCAATGTCGAAACCTTCGGCCAGATTCAGCGCTATTAAAGCGGCAATTCCCTGCCCATTCGGTGGGCACTCCCAGATATCAACTCCTCGGTAGTTAACGCTTATCGCCTCGTCCCAGTCGGAATGGTGATTTGCGAAGTCCTGCTCGGTGAGCCAGCCACCTTCTGATTGAATAAAATCGACGGTCTTTTTTGCGATCTCACCTTTGTAAAACACCTCGCTTCCGCCCTCAGCAATCATCTGAAGGGTGTGACCGAGCTCGGGGAGGGTGATGATCTCACCGTATTTCGGCGCACCACCGTTTGCACCGGGGAGCATTTGCTTGCCGGATGGCCGGTAGTTCAGCTTCGCAACTGTGTCTTCGCTGCCCCAGCCTTGAGCGATGACTTCCGAGACGGCGTAACCGTTCAGAGCGTAGTCGATAGCTGGTTGAAGTACTTCACGAAGGGTCATTCGCCCGTACTGGTTAAGGGCGGTCTCCCAGCCGTGAACAGTTCCTGGAACGCTCACAGCAAAGTGGCTGCCTTCGTGGTTGTTCGGGATAGAGTCAAATCCGGCTTTTCGAACGTCGTCAACATTGGCTGCTGCTGCCTGCCGGCCTGAGCCATTGAGGGCGATGACTTTCCGTTCGTCCTTATCCCAGATCAGCGCAAACATATCGCCGCCAATGCCTGTTGATCCGGGCTCAACGACGTTGAGAACTGCTGCCGTTGCGACTGCCGCATCTATAGCGTTTCCGCCGTCTCTGAGCATCTGCAGACCGGCCTGTGCTGCGAGCGGTTGGCTCGTTGCTACTGCACCTTTACGGGCGACAACTGCAGATCTTCGGGATTGAAAATAACTCATCTAGGCTGCTCCAAAACGGACTGTGCAACTCACGCATTGGCGGTGAATTGAGCCATAGTAGCACCGTTGTTTGGCCGTGCTCTTCAATTCTATTTGGGCGTGTAGGTGGGAACAGCGGCTAGTTTCCCCGCCGAATCCGACCGTGTATACCTACACGGAACTGGATACACGTATATGGGTATGGGTGGAAATGGGACAACACATTACCGTGTAGAGAGCAAGATGACCTGAGTATGAGCCAAGAACAATCACATTACCGTGTAGCTTCACGGTGAGGATCATCCGGCGACCTGAAGCGCCTATGAACCGATAAGCATATAACAGTCTTATCGAAGCTCAGAAAAACCACCAATGGCGGTCAGTGCACTCGTGGATTCAGCACATCGTTGAGTGCGTCCCCAACGATGTTCCAACAGAAGATCAACAGCCATACAACGACGATCGGGGCGAGTAGTTGTTCAGGGTGCTCACGTAAGACCGAAACACTGGCACCACCTCTAGCTGTGACCTCACCGATCATCACGCCGAGGCTTGGACGTGGCGGTTGAACGCCGAGACCAAAGAAGCTGAGTACTACCTCGGACAGTGCTATTGCCCCGATACCGAAGCTCACGGAAACGATGATCGGACTAACGACATTGGGCAAAATGTGCCGGAAAATAATTCTTGGGGTGGTGGTGCCCATTGCCCTCGCAGCCTGAACGTATTCCGCCTCGCGCAGTGCAAGCACCTGGCCTCGTACGAGTCTCATCATTCCGAACCAGCTAAGTGGGAGGAGGGCGATGCCTATAACAACGTAGTCGACTATTCCAGAACTGACGAGACCCGAGATTCCGGTGGCATCTTCGATATCCCGCGCAAACTGCACGATTCTTGGTCTAAGAGTGGCTGCGAGCAGGATTATTAGCAAGATGTCGGGGAAGGCCGAAATCACCTCACCAACCCGCATAATCACTGCATCTATCCAACCCCGAAAGTAACCTGAGACCAACCCCATGGTCACCCCAAGAAACAAGCTTCCCGTTATAAATGTCGTGACAGTGATTATGACGGTGGTTTGGATGCCCCAAACCACACGGGTGTAGATGTCTCTGCCAAGTCGATCGGTTCCCAGCCAATTCTCCGAGCTTGGTCCCTGCTGCGTCTGGGCCAGATTTGTTTTCTGGTAATCGTGCGTCTGGATAACCGGAGCGAAGATTCCCAGCAGATAGATAAACGTAACGATCATCAGGCTGGCGAATGCGAGTTTGCGTTTGCGGAATCGCCTCCAGACCTGTCGCCAGTGACCACGTGAGGGTGGCCGCTCGCTAAATATGGAACTGGCTTGTGTAGTCGTTGTCATGTGGCTAGTTCAACCTGATTCTTGGATCGACTACTGTGTACGCGATGTCGATCATCAGGTTTGCGAGTACGAGCATCAGCGAACCGAGCAACACAAAGGCCGTCAGGACAGGGAAGTCACGCTGGAAAATAGCGTCGAGCGAGAGCCGCGCCACGCCAGGGATACCGTAGATCAGTTCGACGATCAGCGAACCACCGAACACCCCTGCCATGGTGAATCCGAGCAGAGTCAAGATCGGTAGAAGGGCGTTGCGTGCCACGTGTCGGTAGTTGACAACGAATCCTGACATGCCTTTGGCGTGAGCAGTTCGAATGTATTCCTGCCCGATGACCTCAAGCGTACTCGCCCGCATGTGTCGAACGAAGATGGCGGCACCAGGGATACCGATTGTAAGGGCTGGAAGTATTGCCTGAATTGAGAATAATCCGTTCCACCCTGCAGCAGGAACCCAATGGAGTTTCACGGCAAAAAACAGGATCAAAAATGGTGCTGTAAAGAAGACCGGCATTGCGTAAAGAATGAGCATTATGATCACTATCGCAGGATCAGTGCCAGTTCCCTGTTTTTTCGCCGCGTAAAAGCCAAGTGGTAGCCCGATGGCCAGGGCGATGAAAGCCGCTGCGATGTTCAACTGGAGCGAAACGAGTAATCTCGGTCCGATAAGCTCGGTCACCTTTTTTCCCGTGAAGACATAACTTTCGCCAAGATCGCCCTTAAACGCATTTCCGATAAACCGTATGTACCGAACTGGAAGTGGGTCGTTCAGCCCCAGTTGTTCACGCAGTTTCTCCACAGCCTCGGGTGTAGCTCGATTGCCCAGTCGCAACTCGGCGGGATCACCAGGTGCGACGGATCCCATGAAGAACACGAAGAACGCTGCTAGAAGCAACAATATGGGTGTCCAGAGAAGGCGTCTGACAATATATGCCAACATCTGCGGTTACAGCCCTTCGTGTATGGCTATCGGTTGAGAGAAATGAATCTCATCGAATGTTTAGTAGAGCTAAATAACTGCCCCGGTAAACCCCTCTCAGGCTTTAAACCTGAACCTGACCCATGTTACCTATGAGGTGTTTTACCGGGCAATGTTTTGCTTTTACGAACCTGAATCTACTCGTCGAGCCAGACGTCTTTGTACTTCGAAATCGTCAGTGACGAGAACTCGTAGCCTTTCACCGAAGGCTTCACTAGCGCTTTGGAGTCGACACCCCACCAGAGCGGCAACCATGCAGCGTCTGATATCACAATCTGCTCGGCGTCGTTATAGTACTGAACCCGTTTTGTTGGGTCCTGCTCCGTCTGCGCTGAAACTACAAAGTCGTCTACTTGATCATTTGCGTACCCACCGTAATTGATGGCGCTGGTTGATCGGAATAAAACGTCGATAAACGTCTGCGGGTCCGGGTAGTCCGCCTGCCATGACAGGCCGCTCCATGCTTGTAATCGTCCACGGTGAAGGTCCTGAATGTACGTCGCCCACTCAACCTGCTGGATCTCGATCTCTATGCCGAGATTCTCACGCCACATATCGGCGACTACCTCTGTAGTCAAACCTGGTGAACCTCCCGTGCCGGGGACAGTTAGAACGATTCGCGGACGGGTTGATGCATCAGCATATTCGGACTGCGCCAGCAAGTCGCTTGCCAACTCCGGGTCGAACTCGAGCCCCTGTATTTCCGGGGAGTAGCCAGGGAATCCCGGGGGGATAATGCCAAACGCCGGTTTCACAAGCTCCGAGAAAACCTGCTTGGCAATCAGCGGTTTATCAACAGCGTGGTTGAGCGCCTGCCGGAACAAAGGATCATCAAATGGTGGTTCGTTCATATTGAACCCGACATAAGAAACCGCAAAGTTCGGTGGTACTTCTACGAGATCCTTGTTGATCTCTTCAGTCGGGTCTTGGACGCGCTCGAGGTCGGCAAGACCGACACTTGTAATGTGGATCTCGTCATTTTCGTACATCGCCATCGACACACCACCGGCGAGATTGAATACAACCTCATCAAGATACGCCGTGCGATCCCAAAAATTATCGTTTCGTGCAAGGCGAATTCGCTGTCCGATCCTGTATTCCTTGAGAGTAAAGGGTCCTGTGCTGACAGGTTCGTCTGTCCAGTTACGGCCGAGGGATTCGACGTTGTTCTTGTTGAGAACGAACGCTGTCGGATAAGTGAGCTTGGCGATGAAATAGGCCTTCGGAGCGTCGATTCTAAGACGAAGTGTCCGTTCGTCGATCACCTGGATACCTGCGGCAGACGTGGCTTCGCCATCGACGATCTCATTGATGCCAACAATATCGCCGAGAAATTCTTCGGCCACGGTCGACGCTGTGTCCGGGTGAGCCGCACGCTCAAACGACCATTTGAAGTCCTGAGCCGTTACAGGATCTCCGTTAGAGAATTTCAGATTATTTCGCAGCTTAAACTCATAAACCGTGCCACCTTCGAGAATCCGCCAGGATTCCGCGAGGTCGGGTTCAAAGGGGTCCGAAGTGTTTGATCCGAGCCGAACAAGACCGGAGAAGACCTCGATGACGATTCCGTACGAAGTCCCATCGGTAACGAGGTGCGGGTCCAGAGTTGGAGGGTCGCTCCACAGGGTTTTGAATGCTCCGCCCGTCGTCGGACCTGCATCTGCTATGTTTTCTGAGATGTCTTCTTTTTCCTGCAGGCCAGGAGCAATTGCGGGCTGAGTGGCTCGAGCAGGAGGAGGAGTTGAGGTTGGTAGAGAGGGCTCCGCAGGAGATCCCGATCCGCTGCTGCAAGCTACCGCAGCAACAAGGGCAAGGCTAAGCGCCATGCCAAAAATCATTCTTCGCATCGATATAGATCCTGGTTCAACTTATTTTTCTCGATTGATTCTGTTTGCATTATTGCGACTAAATAGATTAAGTAATTGTTAGGGTTTTACTGCATCTACGGTTTTTATGTTCGTAAGTTCAGATGCAGTAAGTCGTGATTTGATTTTGTTTATCACGCAGAACCGTCTGGATCAGACGAGGCTGATGCTGACTCCATCTGTGAACTTAGATAGGATTTCAGGAGCTCGTCAATCTCGCCATCAAGTACGGAATGGGCGTCGCCCGTCTGGTAATCAGTACGGTGATCTTTGACCATCTGGTAGGGATGCTGGACGTAGCTACGAACCTGTCTTCCGAACTCGGCTGACACGTGTTCACCCTTGAGTTTTGCCCGCTCTTCAGCCTTTTTCTGCATATCCAAGTCTACGAGGCGTGATAGCAATATCTTCATCGCCACCTCGCGGTTCTGAGCCTGCGAGCGCTCGTTTTGAACTGCAACGACAATATTCGTAGGCAGGTGGGTCAACCTGATAGCCGTCGAGTTCTTCTGAACGCTCTGCCCACCGTTACCACTGGCGCGGAAAACATCGACTCGAAGATCGTCCTGGTTGACTTTCACTTCTCCGGTTTCATCAGCTTCGGGAAGGACTTCTACCAGTGCGAAACTTGTGTGACGTCGATGGTCGGTGTCGAATGGTGAGAGACGAACGAGACGATGCACACCACGCTCTGACCGCAGGTATCCGTAGGCATACTTGCCATCGATCTTGATTGCGGCGCTCTTTATTCCCGCTTCGTCCCCGGGGGTGAGGTCGAGTACCTCGGCATTAAACCCTCGGCGTTCCGCCCAACGTGTGTACATGCGGACAAGCATCTCTGCCCAATCCTGCGCATCGACTCCGCCCGCACCTTGCTTCACGTAAAGAATAGCCGGGCGTTCATCATATTCACCGCTCAGCTGTAGTTCGAATTCCAGAGATGCAACTGTGTCTGAGAATTTTTTAAGATCTTTTGCGAGTAGTGCGCTAAAGTCGTCATCACGTTCCTCGACGGCGAGGCTAAGAAGCTCGACGGTACTTGCGACATCCGATGAGAGGTTCGTCCACGTCTCAAGCTCGCCGCGAACGGCTGCCAGATCGCGCATCGCTGATTGAGCGTGTGCTGGGTTGTCCCAGAAACCTGATTCGGTAGTTTCTTTATCTAACGATTCGACTTTGCGCTGAAGCTCTGTGAGGTCAAAGGCGCCTCACAATCTGTTCGACGCGCGAATTGAGTTCCTTGGCATCGCCGAGAAGTGTTCGCGTGTTCGATGTTGTTGCTTCGTTATTTGCCATATATCCGCCAACGCGTGGGGGTACGAGAACGACCCAAGTATGAGACTGCCCACTC
>CAYTAO010000025.1:0-12405 GCA_964435915.1 uncultured Dehalococcoidales bacterium | reverse complement strand
ATATCCGCCAACGCGTGGGGGTACGAGAACGACCCAAGTATGAGACTGCCCACTCCATTTCGTACGCAATCGTGTAATTATACCAACAGGCGGATTTCCTTACTCATATTCCCGGGACTCAGATCGGCGCATATAACAGACCATTCGGACCGGCTAAATGTTATCGTTGGCTCATCGGGGCGTGGCGCAGTCCGGTAGCGCACTGCACTGGGGGTGCAGAGGTCACAGGTTCAAATCCTGTCGCCCCGACCACATACAGAGTTCGGAGGTCCACCATTTTGTGTGGGCCTTTTTGTGCAATCATATGCACACGTTCTATACCTTAGACATGTAGCCGTTTGCAGTTTGGTGTACCGGTTTCTTTATCGACAGGAACACCATTGCCGCGGCAATAAGCAGCCCGGCCCCGACCCACAACACGATCTCGTAAGAATCTGTCACATCAAAAACCCATCCCGCAGTGATCGGCATGCTGAACATAAACACGTTGTAGATGGGTGATAGCAGTCCTCGAATAGTAGCGAAATGCTTGCGGCCAAAAAGATCCCCTACGAGTGCCCAGTTAAGGCCTGATCCGACTTCAGTCCCTATGAAAAGTAGCATCGCCGCGAAGATCGGCCATGGACCATCGACAACGTTTAGAAGCATGAGAGAAAACGCCGCCGATATGTAGCTTCCGGCGAGCAGTCTCGGTCGACCAACGCGATCACTGAACCAGCCGAAGAACAGGATCATTGGCACCGCACACAGCGCCATTAGACCAATAAGATTTGCCGCCATCTGCTGAGACTCACCCTTCCACACGAGAATTGGGACGAAGTGGACGAAGATCGTGCCGTGAACCGACATTCTCAACACCGTTCCCGCAGCCAGCGTCCAGAATGCCCGCGTCTTGATGGCATCTTTCGTAGTCCAATCGTCATCACTGTCGGGAATCTCGCCTTTTTCAGCTTTTGCTCGAGCCACTTCGACCGATCCGACCGATACTGTTTTAAGGGGATCACCGTCTGGGCCGACACCAATCGATTCGGGTGATCTCTTGAAAACTATCGCGAGTGGGGTGATGAACGCGAGCATTCCGATCCCGACCCACATTGCGGTGGTATCCCAACCCCATCGAAGAACGGCCTCCGAAAGTAGAGGCACCATGAACGCACCACCAAGCCTGAAGGCAGCACTGTTTATCGACATGACCATGCCACGTCGGCGAGAAAACCATGTGTTGAGCGCAGTTGTCGACGCTTGCATGAAGCTGGTGGACGAGCCCACTGAAATCACGAGCACATAGATCAACACGAATGAAAGAAATGTGCTCGTCTGCGCCAGCAGGATGTATCCGATGCCGGTTAGCGGGGTGCCAGTCAGCATCAGGCGTCGCACGCCATAGCGATCGATCAGCCAGCCGGTGATAGGACCCGCCAACCCACTCTCAATTCTGGCAAGCGAGAACGGTATTGCCGTTTGGGCTGCCGAAAGTCCAAGACTCTGAGAGATGGGAATGAAAAGTACGGTGAATCCCTGCCAGTGAACAGAGCCTCCAAAGCCGTTCATCAGCGATGAAGCGATCACGATTCTCCAACCGTAAAACCGCTTTTTTTTTGCTGGCTTTCCTACTCTTGGAGACGCCTCATCAGAAGAATGTTCGCCTGTGTTATTACCGGTCGAGTCGACAGCTTCAGTTTTCGAATCTGGAGCATTCAAGAATTTTTGTTTCTGGTGAGCTTGGCGAGTCGGTCGTACATGACGATGTTGACGGTCATGCCAAGGTTCAGGGACATCGTGGTTGGAATTTTCACCACGAGCTGGCATTTTTCGAGAATCTCAGGATTCACCGATCCGTTTTCCGGGCCGAAGATATAGCAAGCCCTCTCGGGATGAACGAATGTAGTCAGGTCGAGCGCATCATCGGTGAGTTCTATGACAACCGGGGTGCAATCGTTCGGCATGGCTTCAAAGATATCGTCCACTTCGAGCACGGGAACATGCCGATATGCTCTGCCCGGGTCGGTGGAGAGTTTTCGTACGTTTATTCCCGGCGCTTTCTCTCCTAGAATCACCATTCGAGCGGAGAATCCGAGTGCTGCCCGCAGGGTGTGACCGACGTTCACACCGTGGTTCGGCCTATCGAGTGCGATGACCGCGTAACCGCGCTGAGTGAGGGTCGATTTTCGCTTTACATGACGATCGAACTGCCGTTTTGATCTTGGTGTGTATCCGGAAGTCAAATTGTTGCTCGAATATCTGTTGGTGGTCGCTGATGCCAGTTGGTGAGTTTTTCGAATGCGTGTCCGACCCTCAGGACGGTCGATTCATCGAACGGGTGCCCGGTGATCATCATGCCGACCGGCATGCCGCCTATCGTAAATCCACATGGTATTGAGTGTGAAGGTTGCCCAGTTGTATCAAATACGCCTGTGAAGATCGCAAGTTCCCCACCTGCGGCCGTCTTGCCCGGTGCAGGAGTGCAGTCCGCGATAGTCGGTGTCTGAATCGGCACTGATGGCGTGATCAGAACGTCAACATTTTTCATCGATTCTGACATCTGGTGGCTGAACCACTGACGGGCTCGCTGCGCCCTGACATAGTCGATTGCCGAAACGTTGAAGCCGGACTGAATTCGGTGGCGGACGGATGGGGAGTACTTATCGGCGTGTTCAGCGAGCATTTTTTCGTGAACAGAGGTCGCCTCCGGATACATCACTCCGAGATTAATTCGCCGCCCTTTGTCGACCCACGGCATTGGAAGATCGATGATCTCGGCACCGTTGTTGGCCATCAACTCGATGGCAGCAAGGACCGAGGCGACGATTTCAGGGTCGACCGAATCGTCGAAGAAATAATCCTGTGGGACGCCGAGCTTTAGACCGTCGAGCCCACGGTTAATGTCCGATGTGAAATCAGGAACTGGCTCTTTCGATGACGCGGGATCGAGTGGATCGTGACCAGCGAGCACGTTCATAAGCAGTGCACAGTCTTCAGTCGTCCGGGTCATGGGACCGACATGGTCCATGCTCCATGACAAGTCCAGAACGCCGGTTCGAGACACACGGCCGTAGGTGGGTTTTAGACCCGCAATACCGCAAAGGGCAGCAGGCATTCGAACGGAACCTCCGGTGTCCGAACCCAGCGTAACCGGGATCATTCCGGCAGCTACAGCGGCGGCTGATCCGGAACTGGAACCTGCCGTGATCCTCGTGGTGTCCCAGGGATTCTTCACGTCGCCGGTATACGGATTAAGACCCGTCGCTCCGAAGGCGAATTCGACCAGGTTCATCTTGCCAATGAGAATCGCGCCGGCAGCCTTGAGTTGAGTGACCACAGTTGCATCAACCGTGGCGACGTTACCGGCGAGAACCTTTGATCCGCCCGTTGTTTCTTTTCCGGAAACGTCGATCAGGTCTTTTAGTCCGACCGGTATCCCATGCAAAGGTCCGAGGTAGTCTCCGGACGATATTGCATGCTCAGCTCTGCTGGCTTGCTCGAGCGCCGAGTCGCCCCATACTTCGAGAAATGCGTTCAAAGATGGTTCGAGTTGAGAGATTCGGTCGAGTGATGTGCGGACTATGTCGACCGGTGAGATTTCACCGTTTTTTACTTGCAGTGCAAGTTCCGCGACTGAGCTGAAGTTGAGGTCTCGTTTGCTGGTCAAATCTAGTCTGATTCTCGTCTGTAAGGAATAGGCGCAAAGATTCCTACGGCTTCAAAACCAGTCGTATCGATCTCGCGAATTATCGAGTAGGTTGCGACAACGTCAGCCATCATTTCTGTGACTGCCGCAGCGTCGGCAGAAGAAATTACCAGCTGATTGCCTCGGGCTTGTTCGTAGATTTGTTCTGGACTATTTATTGGTGACATTACCTGAACTTTGAAAAACGTTTTTTTTCAGTTGCTCGGCAGTATAGACCTGCATTCTAAGTATCGTGCTAATCTGAGCGGTCTATGCAGATCACAGACACACTTTCAACACTCGTGACAGAGGCACTTGAATCGGCTCAGACATCCGGGGCATTGCCAGCTGCCGGCGATGTGGAAATCAAAATCGAACGGCCAAAACTCGCCGAGCACGGAGACTTCAGCACCAGTCTGCCGTTGGCACTTGCTCGATCCATGCGAATGGCTCCGATTCAGATAGCTGAGGTGATAGCAGGCACAGTTGCAGAGCACGACATGGTTGGTGACGTGACTCACGCGGCGCCAGGGTTTGTGAACTTCACGCTATCTACAACGTGGCTGCAGTCGCAGATACAGATTGTAAGAGACGCTGGGGCTAAGTTCGGATCCGTTGAATCCGGTGCCGGAAAAAGTGTCCAGGTTGAATTTGTCAGTGTGAACCCAACCGGTCCTTTGCACGTTGGGCACGCCCGTGGTGCAGTCATCGGAAGTAGCCTAGCAAACGTTCTCAGAGCAGCTGGCTACGAGGTGCAGCGCGAGTACTACATTAACGATGCAGGTAACCAAATGAGGGTGTTCTACGACACGCTGTACTCTCGTTATATGCAGGCGGCCGGACATGACATTCCTCTGCCCGACCCCGGTTACTCCGGTGGGTACCTTCAAACCCTTGCAGCGGATCTGCTCAGAGATTTAGGCGACGGAGCAGTTTCGAAGGATAAAACCGACGCCATTGCCGATCTGGCACCCGAGTCGCTAAAACGAACTCTCGATGATATTCGTCGAGTTCTCGAATCACTGGGCGTCACTTACGACGAGTGGTTCCCAGAAAGCCAACTTCTATCGTCTGGTCGCTTCGACGAGGTGCTGGCGTATCTTGAAGACGCCGACCTGATGATCGAGCGCGATGGTGCCAAGTGGTTCGCCACCACCAAGCTCGGGCTCGACGAAGACACGGTTTTGATCCGGAGCGGTGATGGTGGTCCAACTTACTTCGGCACTGACATCGCCTATCACCACGAAAAATTCTTCAACAGAAAATTCGATCGGGTTATCAACGTTTGGGGTGCGGATCATCATGGTCACGTTGAAAGAATGCACGCTCTGATGAAGGCGTTCGGGATCGAGCCCGATCGACTCACAATTATTTTGAACCAGATAGTCAACTTCAAGAATGAAGGCGAGTCTCTCAAGTTCAGCAAACGCAACAACGTAATGGTGACAGTTGAGGAACTCGTAGAGGAAGTTGGATCGGACGCTACACGTTTTACTTTCCTCAGTCGCTCGCCCGAGTCGCATATGGAGTTCGATCTGGGTCTTGCAAAGACCCAGTCATCAGAAAACCCGGTGTATTACGTGCAGTACGCACACGCCCGCATGGCATCGATACTGAAGACGGCAGACGAACGTGGGATCGAATTCGAGTCAGCGAACCTTTCATTGCTCACTCACCCACGTGAGTTAGACCTGATACGCAAGATCATCGAGCTGCCAGCTGTTGTTGAGCGCGCGGCTGAACGGTTGGAGCCGCATCACCTGCCACACTATGCGATGGATCTGGCGAAGGCTCTACAGGGCTTCTACGAAGACTGCAGAGTGATCTCTTCGGAGGACGAAGAGCTGGAGATATCACGAGCACGGCTGCAACTCGTCCAATCAGTAAAGCTGGTGTTGAGCAGAACCTTAAGCCTTATGGGTATGACTTCACCAGAACGCATGTAGCTAGTAGGCTCGAGTATCGGGGTCGTCGAGTCCAGACGCTTTGTACCTGGCGATTCGGTTCACGTAGGACGTAGCAGCCCGGTGCATTAACTCTGTGTGTCGTTCTTTGACTATGCCGAGCGCTTTGCCGGGGGTTCCGCGAACCAGCGCATCGTCTTCGAACACGGAGTTTTCGGTCAGACTACTGCCGGATGCGATGAGCGAGTTCTTCCCGATTACAACTCCGTCGTTCAACGTGGAATTGTTACCGAGAAGACTTCCATCACCAATCGAGTGTGCATGGCAGATGACGCCATGTCCTATGGTTACGTTATCCCCGATTTCAGCGTCGTCATCGGCATGAAGTACAGAATTGTCCTGAATATTTGTACCGGTACCGATCTTGATCTTGCCCGAATCAGCACGAACGACCACTCCTGGCCAAATACTCGATCGAGGCCCGACTTCAACGTCGCCAATGAGATAAGCCGTTTCAGAAACGAATGCGGTTGGATCGATTTTTGGTGACTTCCCGTCGAGCGATCGGAGCATTGATTTAGGCCTTTGGTCTCATGATCAATATTGATTTTTAGGCTATTAGTTTTTCGGTAGACCCGGAAACGTCAGGTTCAGCACCTTGTTGGTTGGCTGACTGACAGGATCCCAGTCCCAAGTTTCTTCAGCGGCGACGTGATCTCCGTCACGCGTACCCAAATAGAAGTGGATGACGCCGTGCTCGATGTCGTCTGTACTTACCGGGCTGAGGATCACATGTACAAACTTACCGTCGCGAGTTATTGACGGTAGTGAACCACCGTGAATGAATTCGGCATAAATGGTTTGATCTGCCGGACCCGGTTTGCCGTCAACTGTAAATTCCCCTTCGAAGATGATAGGAAGCGGTGGTGGACCGGCGATAGGTGTGAAGTCCTCGCGGTCATACGGCGTTGGTTCCGCTTCGGTTGCAGAGCATCCCAGAACAGCGAACATCGCAATTATGAATGTCGCTATAAAAATACGCGTACGGACGTTCCTATTGGTCAATTTATCAGGCTTCAATTTCTTTATATCACGGGGTGCTTTTGGTGCCAGTTGGTCGCCTGCTCATATGCTGCTGCGGCTCGTATTACGGTAGTGTCACCAAATTGTGGCCCGATGAATTGAAGTCCAACCGGCAGGCCTTCTGACATACCACCCGGAACTGAAATCGAGGGCAAACCAGCGATATTGACTGGGATGGTACAGACGTCGTTCATGTACATCTGGAAAGGATCGTCTGTCTTGGCACCGATCTTGAACGCAATACCGGGGGAAGTTGGTGTTACGAGGGCATCGAATTTCAAGAATGCGTCTGTGAACTCTCGCCGTATGAGAGTGCGAACTTGCTGGGCCTTCTTGTAGTAGGCATCGTAGTAACCGGCAGAGAGTGCGTATGTCCCGAGGAATATTCGGCGCTTAACTTCGTCGCCAAAACCCTCTCCGCGAGCGGTCTCTGTTGCCTGTGCGGAGGTTTTGGATTCAAGCGATCCCAAACCGTACTTCACGCCATCGTATCGGGAGAGATTGGCCGAAGCCTCTGAGGGAGCGATGATGTAGTAAACGGCGAGGGCATGATCAGTGAGCGGCAGAGAAGTTTCGCTTATGTTTGCACCGAGTTCTTCAAGCGTTTTCAGGGATGCTTCGAAAGCGGAGCGGACGCCGGGCTCTATGCCCTCGACTAGATACTCTTTCGGTACCCCGATGTTCATTCCGGCGACACTAGCATCGATATCTTTAGCAAAATCGTCAAAAGGTGCTGCCACGGAAGTTGAGTCACGGCGATCGTGGCTGGAAATAATGTTTAGTGCATCTGCGGTGTCGGCGACACTTCGGGTTAGTGGCCCGATCTGGTCGAGTGATGACCCAAAGGCCAATAGTCCGAACCGGCTAACGAGGCCATAAGTCGGTTTCATTCCTACGATGCCACAGAGGGAGGCTGGCTGGCGGATGCTCCCTCCGGTATCAGACCCGAATGCGACAAAGCATTCTCCTGCTGCTACGGCAGCGGCCGCTCCACCGGAGCTTCCGCCGGGCACACGATCGGTGTCCCAGGGATTATGAACGGGTCCAAAGGCAGACGTTTCATTTGACGAGCCCATCGCGAACTCATCAAGGTTGCCTTTTCCTAGAATCACGGCGCCAGCATCTTTTAACAACTGGACGGCTGTTCCATCGTAAGGCGGAATATATCCCTTAAGAATTTTTGAAGCTGCTGTCGTTTCGACATCTTTCGTAGAGAAGTTATCCTTGACCATTATGGGAATACCGGTCAGTGGTGTCGGCTCCTTTCCCGCGCCCCGTAGACGCTGATCAGCAATCTCGGCGTGTTTCAGTGCGCGTTCGGGCGTAACGGTGATGAACGAGTTGAGCTGTGGCTCGAGAGAATAGATGCGGTCGATCATTCCACGGGTGGCTTCGACAGACGATATTTCGCGTGCGGCGAATTTTGCTCGAAGGGCTCGTGCCGTAGAAAAGTAAAGGTCGGAGTTGGTTGACTGTGTGGTCATTCGATAGTTCAAATTGATTGATCTGTGCGTGATATTCGGAACCCGGTTGCAGGTGTGTTTTTCGAGTTTTTATTCGTTGCAGTTAGAGGACTGGCCGCACGCGCACGAAATCACCGTCGCGGTCTGGGGCGTTGCGGAGAACATCGTCCTGATCGAGTGGCGGCTGCGGTTCATCTTTACGCATGACGGTGTTCGAGTCGGTGGTATGACCGGTTGCTTCTACTCCATCGGTTTCGACGGTAGAGAGTGACGCAAAATGGCCCAAAATATTGGTTAGCTGCACACGCATTGCTTCCGACTCTTCTTCGGATAGCTTGATGTACGCGAGTTGGGCAATGTGCTCAACATCTTTTGGAGTTAGTGGATCCATTGACTTCCGATTTATCCGTTGATTGCCGGTGCTTTCAGTTGGTTTCCATCCGAACCGGTCAGCGCGGCAAATGTGGACGGTTATTTATTGCGAAAGATCGAGTGTAGCAGTGGGTAAATGAAAGGAGGTCTAATGAAAAGCTTAGAAAGCACCCTTGATTGGTTTGACACTTTCAAATCTTGTTGCCTAGAATCAAGTCCCGTGTAGGGTTACTTACTAATTGCTAATGGGCAAAAACAGAGTCCATACCCCCTACTCGAGGTGCGTGCGATTCTTTTATTTAGCCGCCTGAACCAGATATCGAACTCGTTATTTATTTTCACCTGCGTCGACAGGCGGTTGCACTTCCCCTCAGACCTGCCCGGCACATCGGGTGGAGATGGATTCGTTAGCGCCAGAGCGGTGGGAGCCAGCTCGTGAGCAAGTTCATATTTGTCACCGGTGGTGTCGTCAGTTCTCTGGGTAAGGGAATTGCTGTTGCCTCGATTGGGCGAATGCTGAAAAGCCGTGACATATCGGTATCAGTGTTGAAGCTCGATCCTTACTTGAACGTCGATCCGGGTACGATGTCGCCTTACCAACATGGTGAGGTGTTCGTGACCATAGACGGTAGCGAGACGGATCTAGATCTCGGTCACTACGAACGGTTTATCGACGTTGAGCTCACGGAGCTTTCGAACGTAACCGCCGGGCAGATCTATTCGGAGGTAATCGCCAACGAACGGGCCGGTCAGTACCTGGGCGGCACCATCCAGACAATACCTCACGTAACAAACCTTATTAAGGATCGCATTCTGAAGCTTGCTGAAAAGTCGGAGGCTGATGTTGTTGTTGTTGAGGTCGGTGGAACCGTTGGTGACATCGAGGGTCAGCCTTTTATCGAGGCGATCAGGCAGGTTCGTAACGCTGTTGGGCAGCAGAACACTTTCTACGTTCACGTAACACTGCTTCCTTATCTGGGCGCTACCGGTGAGCTGAAAACGAAACCCACTCAGCACAGCGTTCACACTCTGCGGGGGATGGGAATTCAACCAGACGCGATTCTCTGCCGGGCTGACCAAGATGTTGGTGAAGACGAACGGCGAAAGATTTCGTTATATTGTGATGTTGCGTCTGAAGCAGTCATCTCACTGCCAACCCTTCCAAGCGTTTATGAGGTTCCGCTTCATTTAGAGGCTGAAGGATTGGGCGAAATTCTCACCGAGGGCCTGAATATTTCAAGTAAGCAGGCAAATCTCGATTCATGGCGAGCTATGGTGAGAGTTGATGAAGAAGAGCACCCGGAAATCGATATCGCTCTCGTTGGCAAATATGTTGAACTGCAAGACTCGTATCTTTCAGTGGTTGAAGCACTTCACCATGCAGGCCTGCACAATGAGCGAAAGATTAACCTTCATTGGATCGCGGCTGAAGACGTCGAAAAGGAAGGCGCTGAGCAGCTTCTAGGATCGGTTCAAGGGATTGTTGTGCCCGGAGGTTTTGGCAAGCGCGGTTTCGAAGGAATGATTCAAACCGCCAATTACGCTCGCAAATCAAATGTTCCGTATCTGGGCCTATGTCTTGGTTTGCAGATCATGGTTGTCGAATACGCCAGAAATGAGGTCGGTATAGCCGACGCGACATCTCTTGAGATCGACCCGGAGGCGACGAACCCGGTAATAGCGTTCATGCCAGGGCAGGAAGAACTCCACTCGACCGGAGGAACTATGCGGCTCGGTAACTACCCATGTGCTCTTGTTGATGGAACCCGCGTGCGCGAGGCGTACGATAAGGAATTTGTGGATGAACGCCATAGACATCGCTACGAGTTCAACAACGAATACCGAATCCAACTGGAAGATGCCGGTCTTATCGCATCGGGCACGTCACCCGACGGATCATTGGTGGAGGTTACAGAGGTTTACGGTCATCCATTCATGATCGGGAGTCAGTTTCACCCGGAATTCGGGTCAAGACCTGAACGACCCCACCCTCTTTTCAGAGAGTTCGTTCGCGTCGCGCGAAACACCCTCAGGGAAGGCAGCCAGCACGATTTCTTTGATAAAGATGAGTAAGAATTTAGATTTTTGCGCTGTACCTGAATAGGCACAAATAGGCACTGTCAATTCGGGTAGTGGCATTGTTGCCCGCGTTTTTGATACTATTGAATAAAAGAGCGAACGAACCAGTTCTGGATCTTCGCTAGTTTTTTTATCTCTGCCTTTGACGCACTAATGATTTATTGATGCGACTGGGCTATCCCTTTACAGGAAGTAGATACCCGCCCATGCGCGCGGTCATGCCAGCAGCATTTGTGCTGTGCATCACGCCGCTCCAAAGCGCAACCAAAACCTAGACTCGTCACCGACTGGCTAATAACAGCACAGGCGTTCCCCAACAGACAGTCTTACTAGCACCCACTTCAATTTTTCTTTAGAACATTTGCTGAACGACCACACATGTAGTTGATTAATGATTATCAGCACCCCCTTGAGTGAGATTCAGCCAATACGTCCGTATACCAGCAGGAGGAACCTAAGCTGACTACTCAAACCCGATCCCAATCCCGTGGTGGCAACCGCCGGCGTTCGGGACGACGCCGACCCCGTGGTGGTGGTGGACGTCCGAGCGGACTTCCACAAGATAATTTCGAGGTAGACGAGAGCACGCTACCCGATTTGGGAAACCTGGGTACAAAAACCAACGACGAACTTCGCCAGATAGCCATAGACAAGGGCATCAAGCGAGTTCCAACCCAGAGAACACAGCTGGTTCTCGAAGTGCTCGCAAACGTAGCGGAAGCTGCCGACCAACTGGTTGGAGGCGGAGTACTCGACCTGCTCGGCGACGGGTATGGGTTCGTTCGTTCACCCAACAAGCGCGGTGGCAACGAAGACATTTACGTTTCGCAAAGCCAGGTGCGCAGGTTCGGTCTTCGTCAGGGTGACATGGTTGCCGGGCAGATACGACCGCCCATGGAAGGCGAAAAGTACTTCGGACTAATTCGTGTAGAGCTTGTGAACGGTTACGATCCTGAGTCGGCTTTGAAGCGACCAAAGTTCGACCAGTTCACCTCTATCTACCCTAATGACCAGATCAAGCTCGAGCCCACTCCCAAGCAGATGGCAACTCGCATGATCGACATGATAGCTCCAATCGGCAAGGGCCAGCGCGCGCTAATCGTCGCTCCGCCCAAGGCCGGTAAAACCGTTCTGCTCAAGCAGATTGCAGCAGGAATCACGGAAAACCACCCTGAGATTTACATCATCGTTGCACTTATCGGTGAACGACCCGAAGAAGTGACGGACATGCGCCGTACCATCGCCGGCGAGGTGTTCAGTTCGACATTCGATGAGCCTATTGAGGACCACTGCCGAACTGCCGAGGTCGCACTCGACAGAGCTCGCCGACTGGTTGAGAGCGGTGAAAACGTGGTGGTACTGCTCGACAGCATTACCCGTCTCGCTCGTGCGTACAACCTTTCAGTACCGAGCAGCGGTAAAACGCTTTCTGGAGGTATGGATCCGAACGCGCTTTACCCACCACGACGGTTCTTCGGGGCTGCCAAGAATTGTGAAGAGGCTGGAAGCTTGACGATCATCGCTACTGCGCTGATCGACACGGGTTCACGTTTGGATGACCTTATTTACGAGGAGTTCAAAGGTACTGGGAACATGGAGCTTCATCTTGATCGCCGTATGGCAGAACGCCGGTTGTGGCCGGCTATAGATATCGAACGAAGCGGAACACGACATGAAGAGCTGCTGCAGGACGACGCAACATTGAAGCAGGTATGGCTTCTTCGCAGAATGATGGGGATAATTGGGCAAGACTCGAATAGCCCAACAGAAGCCGCGGAGAGAATCCTCGAACGTATGACGCGGACCCAGACGAACGAGGAGTTCCTTGGATCGATTA
>CAYTAO010000024.1:231-29261 GCA_964435915.1 uncultured Dehalococcoidales bacterium | reverse complement strand
CAAGCCGTACATGCATATTTTCGCAATCAACCAACTAGTTCTGCTTTGCGGAATTCTAAATAGGCAGCTCAAGCATCATCCAGTTAACCGCCCGCGAGATGCTCTCCAGCATTATTGGGGGGGGGAAAGAAGCGTGATGGGCTCTACGATTGGCCAGACATCGCAGTCCTGACCAGAGACAATCGCCTTCTAGAATCTGGGTAGGATCTCGACCAGTTGTTCACCGGCTATAACTCGCTCAACAACTGCCGAAACCGCTGTTTTGGCGGTAGATACGTTTTCGCTCTGTACTTCCTGTAACAGCTTGTCCAGATCGGTCTTGCCTGTGTTTTCTGATTTCAGGCCAGCATCTACTCGGCGAGCGTGTTCTAGTCGTTGCAGTGGTGCGGCCAGATCCTTTAACGTTCCGTATGCAGATGCCACAGATCTCACTGCTCGATTAAAATCACGTTCGGCCTCACCGACTTCCTCCGCAGCGGTGTCCCCGACGACTGGACGCAGCCTTTTCTTGATCCGCTTTCCCCATCGCTGGACGTCTTGAAGAACAATCCGCTCAAGTTCTTCGGCATGCCACGATGAGTGCCGAGCAACGTCTTCAGATCGCTCCCTACGAGCATTTCTTGAGGGACACTCGTAGTACCTATAAGATTTCGACGCAGATGTGCCGTCGACGCGCTTCCATGTCCTGCGTCGTGTAAGCCCGAAAAGTCCTCTCCCGCAAACATCGCAACGTGCGATGCCTCCCAGCAGGTAAGGCGGCTCACTCGCGCGTTTACGGACAGGTTTCCGTGTTCGAGTCACGGCCTCAGTCCTGTTGAAAATCTCTCGATCGACAAGCGATTCGTGACTACCTGCAATCCGCACGCCATAGCGGGTATACGTTCCGAGATAAGTACGGTTTTTGAGAATTCCAGAGATCGCCAGTGCCGACCATGGGCGCCCGGTTCTAGTGAGCAAGCCCCGTTCATTCAACGATCTCGCTATTGCCCTCAGACCGGGACCACCGAGAGGTTTTGACCCCTCTGCGTGCCAAGGTCCTGCGTAGATGTTGAAGATTTCTTTTACAATCTCGGCTTCTTCTGGAACTGGTTTGAGTATTCCGTCTGACCCGGCTTCGTATCCGTAAGGTGTTCGGCCGAGGACTTCACCTCGAGAGGCTTTGACAAAGATGGCATCGCGTATCTTCGCCTGTGGCTGCGGAGAACGACCTCCGACACCCAGCAACTCTTCGCCGCTCTGGAGGGCGTCTGGTCGATCAGGGTCAGTACAGCGGATCTCAGTGTTAAGACGATCCAGCTCCAACAATCTGCTCACCAGCGTCTCCAAATCTTCAGCGATATGTGATGCGTCTGGGACCACAACCAACGCGAGTCGAGCATCGAACCCGGTGAACGAAGCGATCATTTGTCGGTAACGGTCGTGACGAGCATCGAAATTGTTAGCGGACTCGCCTTCTTCTGGCTCGAACCATCCGACGATCTGGTGGGAATTTCGATGGCAGTAGAGCTCGATTTCGGTACGCGGATGTAACGTGTCAGAAGAATCTAAGCCGCCGCCGTCAATGGAACCGGTGGACGCGGTTCTACTATGGGCGGGTCCACTATGGAATCCGACTGCCCGCAATTAATGTTCAGTCAGGAGTGCCCTGCCGCAGCTGCAGGGAATTGGACCATCAGCGTTTCGCAGCCGTGTCAGTTCTCCAACTGGCAGGCGCACTGAACAACCCTGACATACACCACGATCGACGCGGACAACTGCGATGCCTCGGTTAGACCGGAACAGTCGGTTGTATCGTGCCAGATCTTCTGCCGGAATTTGTGCCGCTTCTTGATTACGAAGCTCGAGCATCCGATTGAACTCTTTACCGACTTTTAACTTTTCCTGACCAAGTTCAATTCTGCGAGTCTTCCAGGAATTTTCTTTTTCGGCCAGTTCTTTGGTGAGTTCTTCGTATCGCCGGCGGGCGTGTTCCGTGGCCAATTCAGCAGGGGCAATAGATTCTTCCACCTGCGCAAGGTTACGGCGAGCTGCGGAGTGTTCAGTTTCGATTGCCGTCAACTCACGAACGTTGGTGATTGCGCCACTGTAGAGTCGGGTTTCTAGCTCACCAACCTGATTTTTCAGCGCTGCCAGGTCAGATTCAAGACGAGCCGTTTCGACCTTGGTTTCTAATTCTTCAACTTTTATTTTTTCACAGTTTTCGCGGAGTTCGGGAAGTCCGCCTTCCGATTTGAGTTCTTCATCTACCTCCCGATATTCGCGGCGCCGAAGCGCGAGCGCTTGATCCGTGTCTTGAAGCGATAGAAGAGATTTTGCGATTGTCACGTAGTGATCCTGAACTCAAACTGTGTCGGATTTGTGTCGGGGGTCTATTGAGAATACTAGACCTGTGAAATTCCGTGTCAAATTTACATAGCCAATCCTCACCATAAAATTGCACCATCTAATCATCAAATAATCCCGTCCGCTGTAGACTGATTCATACTGTGGCATCACCTTAATGCATCGTTTGGAGTTCCATTTGATCGACACAGAGAGCCATTATTTACTTCCATCATTTCTAAAAAGACGCGCACGCACGCGTATCGTCTGCACCATCGGACCCGCGACGGGAACGCTCACTCGGATCAAGCGGCTCATCCGAGCGGGAATGTCGGTCGGGAGACTCAATCTCAGCCACGGAACTTCCGAAGAGCATCACGTCTACGTAAAGTTATTGCGGGACGCCGCTGAGGAAATGGGAGTCGCAGTCGGCATACTCGCCGATCTGCCTGGACCCAAATATCGCGTTGGTGAAATGGAACAACCCAAAGTAATCCTGACGACGGGTCACCATTTCATTCTCCAGCTTGAACCATGTCGGGGCAATGAAGAACGCGCCAGCGTATGGCCCCAGGGGCTACATGACGACATCAAGTCAGGTGCTGTTGTGCTGATCGATGAAGGTGCTATTGAGCTGCGTGTTGAGCGAATCGAGGCCGATGAGATCCACTGCCGAATCACAACCGGCGGTGTGATGAAGCCAAACAAGGCGATTACTGCCCCAGGCAACACCACAACCGTCGACTATTTCACACCAGAGACACTTACAGCTCTCAACTTCGTCGAGTCATCAGATATCGATTTCATTGGGCTCTCGTACGTTCGCGATGGTCATGACGTGTCGCGGGTTCGTAATCATCTTGCGAAATCCGGAATCAATCCACAACTGGTCGCTAAAATCGAAATAAAACAAGCGATCGACAATCTCTCAGAAATACTCGACGAATCTGATGCCGTCATGGTAGCCCGCGGTGACCTAGGTGTAGAGCTACCGTTCGAGCGTGTTCCGTCGGTGCAGAAACGCATCATCCGTATGGCCAACGAGTTAGGTAAACCGGTCATCACTGCCACACAGATGATGGAATCTATGATCGAACACCCATCGCCGACTCGGGCTGAAGCCACCGACGTCTACAACGCGGTGCGAGATGGTACAGACGCGATCATGCTTTCGGCAGAAACGTCGGTTGGCATGTATCCGTTCCGCGCGGTACAGGCGATGACGAAAATTGCGAAAAGGGCCGAGTCTTTTCTCGAGTACCCTATGTTGGCTGAGCGTCGCAGGGTGGCTGCTATGAAAGGTGGTCTCGCGGTCAATGACGCTATCGCTGATGTTGCGGCCTTAACTGCCGCGCGACTCAACGCGAAGGCGATAGTGGCATTCACGGAATCCGGGAGTACTGCTGGGCGTGTCGCCGCGTATCGACCCTCGAAGCTCTTGTTGGCTCTGACACCTGACATTGGTACAGGGGCGAAACTAGCCCTTCGATGGGGGGTTATTCCGGTGGTCGTGAAACAGTATTATGAAATTCAAGAAATGTTCTCAGCAGGTTCCAGTTTGGCACTTGAAACGAAGATCGCTAAAGCAGGCGATGTAATAGTGGCCGTGCTCGGGCTGCCGATTGGGATACCTGGCACAACCAACCTGCTGCGAGTCATCACGATACCCGAGCCAACAAGCCACTCCAGTTCGTAGGTAACCGCGCTTCTGGCAAAGTCGTCAGGTACGACCATTGTTGGGAGCTACGCTAGGTCAGGTTTTGGTTTTTTCGAGGCCGCGTCAATCTCGATACGTAGACGCTCTAACTCGTCGATATCGGTAGGTTGCGCTCCATAACAGGCAGCGTTGAATCGTGATGTGACTGTTTCGATCGGTGCCCCGGGCAGGAACACATTGAGCGCAGAAACGCGTTCGTTCGGCGTTACGTTCGGATCGAATATCATCCCGCGTTTCATCGCGTAAACGAGTGTATCGAAGTACAACATGAACACCTCGGCGACGCCCTTTTCACCTTCGGGGCACTTCCAAAGCGATCGTTGCTTACCGCGCTTCATCCAATTCGGCACCAACTCGGTCAACAGCCTCATCATGTCGGCTTTAGCATCGGCATCGCCACGTATCGACTCACGATCGTCGTCGCCATCCCCTTTATCACGCGTCGAGAAGCGGCGATACGCAAACACGAGTACGAAGAACAGTACGATTAGCAACAAAATTGAAAGCGGCCACCGAATAGCATCTACGGCAAAATCGGCGGCATCGCCCGCTTGGGCTGTGACCTCATCAACGATACTGTCACCTACTTGCCCTACAGGCGCTTCCTCAACAGCCTCTTCGGACTGAAATCTGTTCTTCAGCCACAGGATCAATTTCAAGAGCAGTCGCATCGCGAATTCGATCGGATAACGAAGTACCCACAGGAGTACATCAACGAACGCCCCCCAGAGGTTCACGACGCCTCTCACACCAAGATTTCCGTATCGACCAGTCAGCAACCCACCGACTATGCCTATACCGAGGATCGCGAACACCGATATGGCTATCACCATCGGCCACAAAGTGCTGCCGGTGTCTTCGGTTTGCGGCAGTCGCGACACAGCCATCCCGATCAATGAGGCACCGAAGAATGGGACCAACAGTGGAGAAACTCCAGCGTTGATATCTGTCTGCAATTGGACTATCAAGGCGATTGCAATGGTTGCTGTCCCTATCTTGAACGCCCGGCTGAGCAACCTCGATATGTCTCCTTTAGAGACAATGTTTTGTGACCGATACCAGAGCGCGCCTGCGGCGATAAGGCCAAATATTAAATCGAACGCGCCTTCACCGCCGTACGTACTGCCGAACATGTCAACCGGCCACGCTATCTTGAACGACCACGTGTCACCCACGGTGCCTGATGCAACCGTGAAATAAACAGCAAAAAACGCGACTGTGGCCTGATACAACGCTACGATAACTGCGTCACCCTTTGACCCACCAAAAATCCAGGCTGAGCCCATTCCCACACCGAATATAAACAGCAGGGCCACCCATGGCAGCGGAGATCCATCGAGCCCCAACAGGGTTCCAATAATAGTTAGTACCGAGAACCACAGAATGCTCTCGACTACAACCAGCGCGCCATAGGCGAATATCGCAGGATTACGCACTACGTAGCACCCCTATCTGAGGTACCAGAAACAGGTATGTCATCCCATTTCTGACTGGATTTAAACGGTCTTCTAAAGTCATTTTTTTGTTCGATGTTTATCTGTTCGAGGAACAAACCACGGCCGTCGCGCACTTCGAATTCAGGATACTCAGGCGGCTCTTCCCTCCCCGTGTGTAAGACGATCACCGGGTGTCCAGAACATCTCAACCCGAGAAGGTATTCCATCGTACGCCGGTGGTAGATCCCACCGACATGGATCAATGTTGATCCCGGAGGAATCACCCCTCTACGGCTACGCGCAAGTTCGTCGAGACTACGTACGCCAATCGGGTGGACCATTGCCAGCGATTCGAGCAGTATCGTAAGTTGAGTCGGGCCGGAACTAGGGGGGACGACCGCATGCGATGCACTGCTAGCGCTCACGCCGTTGGTTACCAAACCAACCTTGTATCCGAGATCGAGAGCATGCCTAGCGATAGAAGCAACTGCCGTCATCGTCCCTTCCAGAACGTCAGACCGGAAACCTTCCCATGGCACGTTAGTTGTAATTGCTTCAGCAAATATCACAGCATGTTCAGAAACGCTTGGATCGAACTGTCGAACATATAGTTCGTCGCGCTTTGCAGTGGTTTTCCAGTCGATATTTTTTATCGGATCTCCTGGTCGATACTCGCGGACACCCGCCGGTCGTGATGGGTCATCCCACAGTCGCTCCCGAGATAGAGAATCACCGATAGGTCGACTTGCGGGCAGACTGAAGCCAGGAATACTCTTGATCGCTGGATAGACGTATAGCGCCCACGGCGTGTGCTCGAGCGTCGCGACTGCCGGGTAAAGTCCGAAAAGATCACCGCTTCTGAGACGGGTTTTGCCGAGTCGATACATCCCACGATGCAACGCCGTAATCCTACGTTTTACCTTCACCCGTTCGTATGATCCAAGTGATGTTGAAGCTGTCATTTCAGTGCCGCCCAGATACGACTGCTCTACTGCCTTGAACCCTTCAACCAACAGCCCACGTGGTACATATTCGTTTATCTCTAACCAGGGAACGGGAAGTGGCTTTTTATTTTCGACCGTAAACGTGATTTCGATCTCATCGCCGAGGAATGCATGATTCACCGAGGCGGTCCTGTCGATCGTGATTTCCTCGAGCGCCAATGCCGCCCAAACTCTGGAAGCCATGGCAACCACAAACGCGAGGACACCAACGGCTGCAATGATCGGTTCACGCGATATCGCACCGATCAGCACAACTGCAATAAGAAGGAGTGTGAAGAGCTCGGCAAGCGGATTCATGAGGGCACCGCGCGAAGACTCGAGCTCCGGACGACGGAACCGGGCCTCTAGCCCTCTCGTGATCCAATCCGAATGCATTGCCATCTATTCACGCTCTATCGGAACCGGTGTCGATTCAACAATTTCGGCGATGATTTGCGCAGTGACCATACCGCGAAGTTCGGTGGTCGATTCAGCCAGTAGCCGGTGTCCCAACACTGGCACAGCTAGGTTCTTCACATCATCAGGAAGAACGTATGACCGACCGTGCATCGCTGCCCTGCCCTGTGCCGCATGCTGGAGGGCCAGCGTTGCACGGGGGCTTGCGCCTAGTCGCAGACTCGCACTTCTCCGGGTGGCAGCGACAATATCGAGCAAATATTCGCGAACTGTGTCGTTGACTACTACCTGGTCTATCGTATTTCGTGCCTTTACGACGTCGCCCACAGTTGTTGATGGGCTGATGGCATCGGGGTTTTCGCCAGCACGGAACCGATCTAGCAAAGCAGACTCTTCATCGCGGTCCGGGTACCCGATCGAGGCGCGGACCATAAATCGGTCTAGCTGCGCCTCGGGCAGCGGGAAAGTACCTTCCATTTCAACAGGATTCAAAGTGGCCATGACCATGAACGGTTCTGGCAATTTGCTGGTTACACCGTCGATAGAAGCCTGCCGCTCCTGCATCGCTTCGAGCAGTGCTGATTGAGTTCGAGGGGTGGCACGGTTGATTTCGTCGGCCAACAGTATCTGCGAGAAAATCGGACCTGGGCGAAACTCGAATTCGCCTTTGGATGAATTGTAAAAATTTACGCCAAGCACATCACCTGGAACTAGGTCGGGTGTGAACTGGATGCGGCCAAACTGACAGTCGAGTGATGTGGCAAGTGCCTTGGCGAGCGTTGTTTTTCCTGTGCCCGGAACGTCTTCTAGAAGCACATGCCCCCGGCAAAGTAGTGCGAGAACGGCGATATCGATAGTTTCGGACTTACCTACGATTACCCGCTGCACAGATTCTCGAATATTCCTGGCAAGCACCTGTACGGACGAAACATCTGCATCCGATGCCGTAGGTTGACTGTCTATCGCCAATTAGTTCTCCAAATCTGATCCGATTGTGATGTGTCGAATATAACAATGACGTATGTTACGCCGCACACGGGTAGGTCGATTTGAAAAATCGGTAGAAAACGCGGAGATGATAGAAAATTCGAAAGGCGAGGGTCAACGGGCGAAAAAGTGGGCTATGACTCTCAGTTCCCGAGACAAGATTGGCTTCGAGAGATTTAGACAGACCCCGGTAAGATGTTATTGGTAACAAACATCTTCCCGGACCGGCGAGTCAATACAAGGACCGGAACCTCACGACCTTCCCATCTACCACCAATGATATCGACGATCACGGCAACACTGCCCCAATCACTCTAAGAAATGGTGGCCGACCTCTCGATTCTCCGCTTCTGGCGATATTGATCCAGAACAGCATCGTTCATAACGACGCCACCAGCACACAGATGCATTTCGGACTTCGATGCGGAGTAGTTCAACGAAGTGTTGAGTAAATATTCTGTCCAACGGCTGAAAATCGTGTCGTCATCAGGCTGAGCGCTGGAAACTTCAGGATCGAGGTTAGCTGGGAACTCAGGTTCTTCTGAGCTGGGATCAGTTGATCCGAGTCCGCCTGATCTAGGGCCGCCAAGGCCACTTGACACAATCATCTGATCAGAAGTTCAGGGTACATAAGGTGTCACCGCGATTCTTACAAATTTTGGTTGAACAGCAACGACAACCGTAGAGGTCACAGCGGAACTTCCAACCGAATCATCACCGCATGACACAGTAGTAATTCCAGCGATTGCGCCCATAGCGAGCAGCAGCCCAATTCGCAGCGCCGGAGATTTTCTCTTCAACATAGGAACACGCTCAATCAATTTGGCTGCTGTGATTGTCTTGAACATCACACATTCAGGAAAGGTAGTTACGCGGCGTCCTCAGAACACCGTTCACTACGTTCAATTTCTACGGGACCCGGCGTTGTTGTATTCGAGGCAAACAAATTCCCATCTTTGCGAGTCAGTGTAAGGGCTGCATACTCGTGCCCCTTCCACCTTCCGGTCGTTATCTCAACCATAACCGACACGGTACCCCAGTCATATTCAGGTGTTCCCAATGACCGAACTATGCGCCAGTCACGCTCTGTCTGATTTCCCACGGAGTCGTTGAGCATCATACCGTTCGAGCACAGATGCCAGGTTGTCGAGGGGGGCCCCTCTAGTCTCACTGAATCGTTCATCAGGTATTCGGTCCAACCACAATAAATTGTGAAGTCGTCCGGGCGACTATCCGCAAGCTCAGGATCAAGATAATCCTGAAACACGTGAGCGCCATCCACGTGCATATCCGCTATCCGCGAATCGAGAGGGCGGTTCGCTTCATCCTCCTGTTCAGCGCACGATATTGGCATCATCAGAGTTGGAGGAAGTGCCGAATTCGGAGAGGCTTTTATCCGCGGGGGGCCGCACCCAGCAATGAACACTGCGGTCGTTGCAAATAGCAGACCAATAAGGGCCAGAGATTGAATTTTCAATGAAATCTTAGACCACCACGACCGTGTTGGTTAGAGTGCCAATGTTCTCGATCGCTACGTAAATCACATCACCAGCCGCGAGGGTAAACTCAGGTGGAGGGATGGTGCCGGTTCCGGTCATTACAGAGGTACCGTCAGGGATCGAGTTATGCCGAACAAGCCAGTCGACAAGATAGGCACAATCGCGTTTCATCTCGCTGGTATTCGCTTCGCCTTTAAACGCTTGCTTGCCGTCTCGCTCGATAATCAGGGTCACACCGAGCTTTTGCGGGTCTCCTACGGTCTCGGGTGTGGCGAGCGCCGGGCCCATGGCAGCAGACTTGTCGTAAACCTTTGCCTGTGGGAGATAGAGCGGGTTTTCACCCTCGATGGTGCGGCTACTCATGTCGTTTCCGCAGGTGTAACCGACAATTTTTCCGGCGTACGTCACAAACGTCAGTTCCGGCTCTGGGACATTCCAGTCCGAATCGCCGCGAATCCCCACTTCATCGAATGGAGCCTGCAGTCGTTCAAAGGTCGACTTGAAAAATGCTTCTGGCCGATCGGCATCGTAGATCTTGGCGTAGACGTCCGGAGACCCGCTTTCGGCCTGACGTTCTCGCATGGAATCCATGTACGTAACCCCAAACGCCCAGACCTCTGGGGCGTCGACCGGAGGGAGTAGTGTCACACCGTGTTTGCCAGGCGATGCGCCATCGAGCAGTTCAGTCGCCGATACCTTGGCTGCGCCCTTGTTGACAGCAATCACGCTGCGAGCGATGGTGTCGATGTCGGAGTTTGTGATAGAGGCAACTTTGAGTAGATCGAGGGTCGATCCGATCTGAGAGTTGAGCGCTGTCAGATCGGTTATATGCCCTGAATCGTCTTCCGCACCAACGCGCTTTGTGCCGTTCTGAAGGTACTGGTAGTAACGCATCTTCTACTTCCGCTGAACTGGTGAGCGCTCCGACCGAAATCAACTCGACTGAACGCTCGGATTATCGAGATCGAAATATCGACAATAAGGCTATCCCAGAGATGGGGGTTTGGGTGAAGGAAGGCGAGATATTTGACCTCATGAGATCAAATTCGCTGCAACTACAAAGACCGGTTCAGTCCAATCGACGTATATCGTTGTAGACAAGGATCCATTCTATCCGTGTTCCACTCATTCAAAAATTCGAGCCGACTTTCAGCCATCACCCTAATTGCGACTGTACTTCTGAGCGTCCTGAGCACTTCTTCACCAGTTAGCGCCATGGGAACCGGTACGTTGACTATCGTTAACCAATCAGTAGTAATCGACTATGGCAAGAAAATAACGATTTCTATGGATGTCATTACCGAAGCGGATGAAAACGAAATTCAGGCAGTTCGGGCGCTGTTCCGAGCTCACGGTGGATCAACGATTTGGGCTTACTTGTATCCAGAGTTTTCGGTCGACAACAACAAGATTTCGCTGACATTCGACATACACACTGGGCCGGGATCTTACTACCCACCGGGAACAGAGTTCGACCTAGAGATAGAGGTCACGCTTAACGTCGATGAAATATCGTCAGTGTTCTCTAATGAGCCAATCGAGTACCTCGACCCTGATAGAGATTGGCAGCGAGTTACAGGGAACGGTTACACCGTTATTTACTACGGCGTACCACGTGCGAGTGTCGATGAACTCGTAACCACTATCGACCATCGAATACCTACGTTACAGACAACTACTGGAGTTTTCGACACACCGGACTTCAAAGCGATAGTTTTTCCAACGATAAAGGATGCTACACCTTCGTTTCCACCGGTGAGTCAGACGGCAACCGACCAGTTCCTGTTCGCCGGATTCGCTCAACCCCAGTACCGCCTGTTTGTTCAGGGGCAAATGAATTCTACGACGTTCATTCATGAACTGGCGCACCTGTACACGCACGAAGCAGTGTCATCATCACTGGTTTCGAACATGCCTTCATGGTTGAATGAGGGGCTAGCGCGATTTCTAGAGTCGGGATCGAGTGAACGGTCGAATGAACGACTGCGCACCAGTGTTCGACCTGACGAACTGCTTTCGATCAGGAACATGGGGACAATTCCGGGACAACTCAGTGATGTGTTCATCTTTTACCCCCAGGCCGGTGCTTTCGTCGGCTATCTGGTCGAACAATTCAGCCATGCGACCATGGCCGAGTTTCTTGCTGCCATGAACGGTGGATTACCGTTGACGACAGCGTTCGAAAAGATCTACGGGAAGTCGCTATACGAAGTTGAAAACGATTGGCGAGACATGTTCAACGCGGCACCGCTACCACTGCCATCGGGCACAGTAGAAGCAGCCAACACAACTGACTCTGCTGCCCGAAGCACCCCAATTCCGCTGCCCGTCTACGGCTCTGGGGTTTCGAGCACTCGTGAACCAGAATCCTACGCAAAGCCGAAATCACTGCCTACTGCTACTCCTCAGACGCCATCGGAATCGGATGATAGCGTAGGCGCTCAGGATTCTGATCCCAACCTGCTCGTAGCTGGAATAGTCATAGTAATGTCGATGATAATCGGCATCTGGCTGTTCACCTCGCGCCGTAGAATGCCAAAACGAAAAACCAATCCGCCGAACATTTCTTGAACATTCCTAAGGTCTCGCGTGACTAATATATGGGAACATCCCAAAACCGCGTTCGTGTACGCCGACGAACTATCACAGTACCAGCTTTCTCCAGAGCACCCGCTCCGCCCAATTCGCCTGCACTACATGCATGAGTTGATGAAATCGAGTGGATTGCTTGATCTGGACAACGTCACGATCCCTCACCCAAAAACAGCCAGCCGTGCTGAGATCGAAACCAGCCATGACGCAGACTATGTATCGATCGTCGAAGCGGTTTCTAACGGCGCTATCGCACCCGGGATCTTCGAGTTTGGGTTGGGGACACCAGACAACCCGACGCGATCCGGCATCTACGAAACGACAGCTTTGTGCGTGGGAGCGACACTTACGGCTAGCGAGCTAGTAACTTCGGGCAAGGCCGATATCGCCTTTGCGCCTGCGGGTGGAGTTCACCACCATGCGATGTACCGGTATGCCTCCGGGTTCGGCGTCTTTAACGACGCGGTGATCGCCATGAGTGCCATGGTCGATGCGGGCTTGCGAGTCGCATATATCGATATCGATTGCCACCACGGTGATGGCGTCCAAATGGGTCATTATGAATCTGACCAGGTACTCACTATTTCGATTCACGAGTCAGGGCAGTGGTTATTTCCTGGCACCGGATATGTGCAGGAAATCGGGTCGGGAGATGGCACCGGTTATTCGGTCAACATCCCACTGGCTCCGTACACTCAGGATGCCGACTGGCATGTAGCTTTCGATGAGGTGATCCCGCCTCTCGTGCGTGCGTTCAAGCCAGACGTGTTGTTCACCCAATTGGGGATTGACACACACTTTCAGGACCCGCTTGCTCATCTTTCGTTGACAACCCAGGGATTCAATCTTGCCGTTCAGAAACTGGGTGTGCTCGGAGCTGAGATCGGCAAGTGGATAGCTGTCGGCGGTGGTGGCTACGACTTATCAGCCGTAGCAAGGTCATGGACAATGGCGCTGGCAACGATGGCGAAATTCGAATTACCCGATGACGTGCCATCAGCGTTTACGGCCTTAGAAGGCCTCACAACGTTTGCCGATACGCCTCCTGCATCAGACGAAGAGTCCTACCTGACGGATATCAGGCACTTCAACTCCGAAACCCTCAACGAGGTACGTTTGCACGTATTCCCGAAATTCGGGATCTAGCGATCCCATTGGCAGAAGATGATCCCACCGACTGCACCGGAGGAAGCTACGCCTTAGCAACCACAAAAAGAAGAGCCTGGTAGTAGAACGCGTTTGTGCAAGAAATTTGTAGACAACGTCGAGCACGTTGATCTCAGCGTCGAGGGATCAAACGAGCCTGCGATCAGGGCGTATCAAAACATCGGGTTCGACTCGCTGGGAATTTTTTACGCGGTGGGCATGACTCGGATTACCTGCGTCACTTCACCTGAAGCCGTACTGTGGAATGACACTTACCCGCCAACCGAACCGCTCTCAAACATACCCTTCAGCGCTGGGTATAACGCTTGGTACCGCCCATACGGACCGTCATAATCGGCGCTCTGGGCGGTGTGCGGGATTACAGACTTCAGATCACTGAGCCAGGCATCCCTCGCGTCTGCAGTGTTCTTAAAAGTACCGGTGCCAACCGCCGCCAGCATTGCAGCACCCAGGGGTGCACCCCCAAGCGGCGAAACTGTGCGCAGCGGCAAGTTCGTCACATCACTGATCACCTGCAACCAAAACGGGCTGCCAGCCCCACCACCCACAGCTACCGCCTCTTCAGGATCCACACCGAGTTCCTTCATTAACTCCAGCGAGTCTCGAAGCGCAAACGACACGCCCTCGATCACCGCACGGGTCATGTGCGACCGTTCGACTCTACCGTGCATACCGAAGAACACTCCTCGGGCGTTTGCGTCGGCGTGGGGTGTGCGTTCGCCAGTCAGATACGGCAGGAAAGTTACTCCGTCCGACCCGGCGTTCACTGTGCCAGCTTCGGCAACCAGTTCATCAAAAGTAGCACCGCCTGAAGAACGCCTCCACCAGTCAAGAGCCGCGCCGGCCGACAGCACAACTCCCATGAGGTACCACGTGTTCGGAACAGCATGCCGCATAGAATGAATCCGCATACCCGGGTCGGTTACAACCGACGCAATCGGCGAAACCACAGCTCCTGAAGTTCCAATGGTAATAAGGGCTTCTCCGGGTGATCCCACGCCAGCACCGACAGCCGCGCAAGCGTTGTCGGCACCTCCGCCAACAACTGGAACACCTGCTTCAAGATCCGTCTCGCATGCAGCTTGTTTCGTCACCCTGCCAGCGACTTCAGTTGATTCGAAAACCTGAGGCAGTAAATTCCTGTCGATGTCCAAATACCCGCACATTTCGTCCGACCAACTGCTGTCTGTGATGTCGAACAACAACGTGCCCGAGGCATCTGACGGGTCTGTGCCCAGCTCTCCTGTCAATCGATATCGGATGTAGTCCTTTGCCAACAAAACGTGTGAAATACGATCAAACAACTCTGGTTCGTTATTACGCATCCACAACAACTTTGTGACCGTAAAACCTTCGAGTGCCGGATTACCAGTCAGTAGACGAAGCGAGTCGTTGCCAACCCTGTCTCGAACGAATTCTGCTTCAACACTTGTGCGTACATCGTTCCAGAGAATCGCGGGACGAACGACCTGTTTCGAGTCGTCAAGCGCAACCAGCGAATGCATCTGACCCGACAACCCAACGCCAAACATCTCGGGCGAGTCGATCTCCGCCAACGCTTTCTTGATTGCCGAACACGTTCCAACCCACCAGTCCTCTGGGTGCTGCTCGCTCCAACCGGGATGTTCAACGCTCACCGTCAACGGGGTGTTTGTTACGGCAAGCAATTGCCCACTCGGATCAACTGCGACTACTTTTATCGACGATGTGCCGACATCTATTCCGAGAAACGTTGGTTGAGTCATGGTTGTCGGACTTTATCAATTTGGTGAGTAGTGTGACTGCATCTCGATGACTCACCTTCTCTTTACATCGCCATGCTGAACATGGTAGAAGATCCAAGCTACATCGTCTGCAACAGTGCGGCACAGCTCTTAAGTAGAGAGACCCGCCGTAGCGGCGGGTCTCTTCGTATATCTATGTTGATCCGCCAAGCGGATACTGCTGGCTAAACCTCGCGAAACTCGCCTTCGACGGTGTCGTTGTCATCGTCATCGTCAGCGGCATCATCACCCACCTGATCTCCACCCTCAACCGTGGCCTCTGCTCCACCGGCAGCCTGATTGGATTCGTAAACTGCCTGACCAACGGCCTGTAGAGCCGTCTGTAGCTCCTCGGTCGCTGAAGCGATTACCATGGTTTCGGCACCTTCATCTGAAAGTAACGTCCTCACAGTTTCGGCCTTATCCTCGACATCGGTCTTGATGTCGTCAGGGATCTTATCGCCCTCGTCCTTGAGGATTTTCTCAGCCTGGAATACCGCGCTTTCACCAGCGTTCCGGGTTTCAACAAACTCGCGTCTTGACTTGTCGGCCTCAGCGTTTTCCTCAGCCTCGCGAACAAGTCGTTCGACTTCAGCATCGTCCAATCCGGAACGACCGGTAATGGTGATGTGCTGCTCCTTGCCGGTACCGTTGTCTTTGGCGGAAACCTTCAGGATTCCATCGGCGTCGATATCGAATGTCACGGCGATCTGCGGTACTCCACGGGCTGCGGGCAGGATTCCATCCAGATTAAACCTGCCGACCGACGTGTTGTCACCAGCCATCTCGCGTTCACCTTGAACGATGTTAATCTCCACACTCGCCTGATTGTCAGCGGCCGTCGTGAAGGTTTCTGTTTTTGAAGTTGGAATAGTCGTGTTTCGTTCGATAAGGGCCGTACGTACGCCACCAAGCGTCTCGATTCCCACCGAAAGCGGTGTTACGTCGAGTAACAATACGTCTTTCACATCTCCCTGTAATACGCCGGCCTGAATCGCAGCTCCAACCGCCACAACTTCATCCGGGTTAATGGTGCGGTTCGGCTCTTTTCCGAACAGCGAGGTAACCATTTCGATTACTGCTGGCATTCGAGTCATACCACCGACAAGAATTACTTCGTCGATTTTGCCCGGTGCCACGCCTGCGTCTTTCAGCGCAGCCTTTGTCGGACCAGTCGTTCTGTCGATAAGCGCCGAAGTAAGTTCTTCGAGCTTGGCCCGAGTCAACGTCGACTGCAGGTGCTTGGGACCAGACGAGTCTGCCGAAATGAACGGGAGGTTTATCTCTGTCGAAGCAACAGACGAAAGTTCGATCTTCGCTCGCTCCGATTCGACCCTCAGGCGCTGGTGGGCTGAAGCATCGTCCCTGAGATCAATCAGGTTTTCCTTTTTGAACTCTTCAGCAAGATAGTCGACCAGGTTCAGGTCGAAGTCGTCTCCACCGAGGTGAGTATCTCCGTTGGTACTTTTCACCTCGAACACGCCTTCACCAAGTGCAAGAATCGTGACGTCGAACGTACCTCCACCGAGGTCGTATACAGCGATAGTGCGTTCGCCTTCTTTGTCGAGTCCGTAGGCAAGCGAGGCGGCCGTGGGCTCAATGATGATACGAAGCACTTCGAGTCCAGCAACTTGCCCGGCGATTTTCGTCGCCTCACGCTGACCATCGTTAAAGTACGCCGGTACCGTTATTACCGCCTGATCGACGGTTTCGCCGATCTTGGCCTCAGCGTCTTCCTTCAGTTTACGTAAAACCATTGCTGAAATTTCGGCCGGTGCGCTGGTTTTTCCGTCCAGTACGATCCCAGCGTCTCCACCGTCCATGCCACCCAACTTGAACGAAACTTTCTTCACATCTTCCTGAACCGATGCATCGTCGAATCGTCGACCAATGAATCGTTTTGCCGAGTAGATAGTGTTCTCGGGATTCGTTATGGCCTGACGTCGTGCCAACTCTCCCACGAATCGTTCGTCGGTTTTCGAATTGAACGCAACTACCGATGGTGTGGTGCGTCTGCCCTCTGCGTTTTCAATTATCTGCGGTTCACCTGCTTCCATTACCGCCATTGCGGAGTTGGTGGTGCCGAGATCGATTCCAATAACCTTTGCCATTGCTCTTTACGATGTCCTTCTAGTCTTGCGTATTTGTGTTTCCGGGTAATTCACGTATTTTTGAAATTAGATAAGCGGTTAGATGCTTCGCAGATGCGATCGCGTGTACTGAAGCTCGTAACTGTTACCCATCTCCGTCATCACCATCTTCTTCTGGAGCCATTGAAATTTGAACCTGTGCCGGTCGAACAACTTCGTCGTTTCGCATATATCCGGGTCGCAGATCTGTGACAACCGTATTCGGCTCGTATTCACCTGTTGCCGTTGAGAGAAGGGCTTCGTGCTTACGAGGATCAAATGATTCGCCAACCGAAGTAAACCGCTCAAAGCCCTCTGCCATCAGCGCATTTACAAAATTTTTATGTATGGCTGTAATGCCTTCGAGCCAGTTAGCATCGGCGTTATCAATGGTGTGTGAGCTGAGCGCAACATCCAGTTGGTCGATCACATCCGCAAAGCGTAAAACGATTTGTTGCTGAATTCGTAGTCGTAACGACTCTTGCTCACTTTCAATTCGCCGTCGATAGTTCACCAGATCGGCCTGCGCTCGTTGCGCAAGTCGCTTGAACTGCTCCTTTTCACGAAGTGCCTCAGCCATCTCGTCGTTCGCACCCTCAACGAAATCGAGAGGTGTACTCTGGGCGTCGGAATCCGTAACCTTTTCTTCGGCAGACTCGTTTTGCTGCTCTTTATCTTCTTTATCTGACAACATTTTCTAAATACCTATCGAAGTAAGTAATTAATTAGGGGGTGAAGTTACTTTTAGTCAGCACCGACGTAAGAGAGTATCTGCCGAAGCTCTTCCGCCGCCACCCTCGAAGCACGCGTATCTGATACTTCGGAACTACTCTCGAGGAGTGAAACGATATCCGTTAATGATCGAACCAAATCCAACACAAGGCTCACACCGTGCAAGTTCAAGCCCAACTCATCTGCGAGCCGACGAATTACGCGCAGGCGCTCAACATCTGAATCTGAATAGAGTCGCCGACTCCCTTCAGAGCGCTGAGGACGTACCAGACCCTCTTTGTCGTATTTACGTAACGTCTGCGGATGCATGTCCGCCAATCGTGCGGCCACGCTTATTACGTACACGCCCGTAATGGGGTTCGGTTGGAACGTCTGTTCTTGTCGGTCTTCTGACCGCTGTGCAGGTCGCATCACAGGTACGTGCCGGTTTTCGTCGTCGCCTGTCGAAATCTCGAACAGCTCAGCCAACATTCCACTGAAAGCATCCGACCGAGACCATGCTAAATCGTGTTGTAAAGATTCGTTTGGGTTACGAGATGTGCGATCAAAATGTTGTGTCACACCGGATCCTCAAGAAACTGTTTGAGGCGATAACTTCGCCTGAAATATCTAATTTACGATTGTACTCGCCGATTATGTCAATATAAATAATATGGCTTGTATTGTAATAGTTGATACGACTTGTGTAAACTTTATGTGACGAATTCGTAGAAAACTGACAGCAGGCATACGAGGTCTTTACTCTTTTGTTACGAATTCAGGCTCAGATTTGTTGAATGATTAGATTTTTCGTAGTAGCATCTCCGCCGGCTCGTTTTACATGGAGAAACTTGTTACAGGTTTCGTAAATGCAATCGGGACCACATTTATTAGAACGCCCCGACCATCTGTTAGGCGGGGACGTAATGGAAGAGAAGGAATTAAAGTGCTTTACTTGAAGGCTTGTCCAAAGTGCCACGGCGACATTGAACTCGTGGTATTCCCGGACAGCAAGACCTAGTCGTGCTAGCAGTGTACATTCACTGTTGACTCTAAGGAGTCTGCGCGTCGAGCCATGGGTGAATCCACCAAGATCGAAGCTGCATAAATTCAGCTGACGTGCTCTTAAAGGCTCTGATCCCCAGTATCAGAGCCTTTTCTTTTAACGAAAAGTGCACATCCACCGTAGGCTCGATATGCGTGGTGCAATTCCCCTGACCAGAACCGTCACAACGGGTTTAAGCGCGCAAATAGTCTATGCGGGTCATCAAAGGCTTTACGTGCTAATTCTCGATCTTTGTGATACAAAGCACACCCTGTAATTATTTACATCTCGATTCGTACTGCGCGCCGCGTTCGATGGAAAAATCTAACAACAGCGAACATTTAAACTCAGAACCTGTCGTTCCAGAGGTCGTTATTCAGCGACTTCCGCTCTACGTAAGGGTTCTTTCGCAGTATTCGAATTCGGACAGGGACGTAATTTCTTCCGAGCAACTTGGAGAGCGGTTGCAGATGACACCCACCCAAATTCGTAAGGACCTTTCATACTTTGGACGATTCGGTAAGCAGGGTCGCGGTTACGACGTTGCGATGCTGGAAGCCCAGCTTCGTGGGATTCTCGGGTTAGATCGCACGTGGAGTGCTGCCCTAGTTGGAATGGGGCGGCTCGGTCGTGCTGTTGTTTCGTATCCCGGATTCGCCCCTGAGGGGTTCAACATCGCCGCCGTCTTCGATGCAAACGAACAGGTTGTCGGTCAAACAGTGTCGGATCTGGAAATTCTCCCAATCACCCGGCTTGCCGAGAGAGTTAATAAATTGGATATCAAAATCGGAATCGTAACCGTACCGATCGAACATGCCCAAGAGGTGATTGATGAGCTGGTGAAGGCCGGTATCAAATCGATCTTGAACTATGCCCCGCTTTCGCCCCAAGTGCCGGCTGGTGTGACTGTGCGAGGCATCGATCCTGTGCTTTCTTTGCAGTCGATGACCTACTATATTCGTTAGGCTCTGGCGCCGTAGGGCGACTTGTCATCCTGAGACTCTCGAAGGATCATAGGACAACCAGCGGCAATACCGACCATCGCGACTACTACGTATCCAAACAAATTCGATGGCGAGACAACTAGCAAATCCGTATACCTAACCCCACTGCATTACCCAACACCACCTCATGGGTGGTGGAGGGTCGACATATCTTTCTTTCTACGATCCGGGTGTTGTCATGCTGAATTTGATTCAGTATGACTGCACTGGGGCCGTTATCGGTATTTGACACTGTTGGTTATAAAAGAGAAAAGCCCCGGCGAAATCGCCGGGGCTTTTCTCTTTAAAACTATTTGCAGGATCTACTGGTTCAGTCCGCGATCACGACGTCGTCGTCCGAGATTCACTCGTACCCGCGCACGCCTTAGCGAAGCCATCGCCTTCTCAAGGTCCATATCTGCAGGACTCGACGCGATTCGCTCTTCCGCTCTGGCAAGTGCAGCCTCTGCTCGCTCCATGTCGATAGCATCGTCGCGCTCGGCAGCGTCAGCCAGAACCGTCACTTTGTTCTGAGAAACTTCCAGGAATCCACCGGTCAGCGCAAGCGAAACAGAATCACCACTCTGGTCGAAGCGAAGAACGCCCGGCAACAGAGTCGAGATCAACCGTGTGTGCGTAGGCAGAACGGTGAACTCACCAGCTCCGCCCGGTGCAACGATCAAGTCGACCTCGCCCGAAAAGCTTTCGCCTTCTGCGGTTACAACTGCTAACTGAAGTTTGGCCATAAGTAATTAATGTCCTCTAGAAACACAACTGCAGGCGCTTAGCTAGCAACCGAGGCCTCTTCCAACATCGCCTTACCCTTCTCAACAGCTTCGTCGATTGTTCCAACCATGTAGAACGCCTGAACCGGCAGATCGTCGTGCTTGCCTTCAAGGATTTCCTTGAATCCACGAACAGTTTCAGCAACCGGAACGTATCGACCCGGAATACCAGTGAACACTTCACCAACGTAGAACGGCTGAGTCAGGTATCGCTGGATACGCTGCGCGCGACCAACAGTGATCTGGTCTTCCTCAGAAAGTTCTTCTATACCGAGAATTGCGATAACGTCCTGCAAGTCCTTGTAGCGCTGAAGGACTCGTTGGACACCCTGAGCAACCTCGTAGTGTTCCTCACCAACAACGGCAGGCTCAAGAATTCGAGAGTTTGATGCAAGCGGGTCAACAGCCGGGAACAGGAACTGTGCGGCAAGCGCACGGTCGAGTGACACATTAGCATCTAGGTGACCGAACGTTGTGACAATTCCGGGGTCGGTATAGTCGTCAGCAGGCACGTACACAGCCTGGAAGGATGTGATCGAACCATCTTTGGTCGTCGTAATACGTTCCTGAAGGTCTCCAATTTCAGTCGACAGAGTCGGCTGGTAACCTACTGCGGAAGGCATTCGACCGAGCAGTGCTGACACTTCCATTCCAGCGAGAATGTATCGGTAAATGTTGTCCACGAATAGAAGCACGTCTCGCTTCTCTTCATCACGGAAATACTCGGCCATTGTCAGACCCGTTAGGGCAATTCGCGCTCGAGTTCCTGGTGGCTCATTCATCTGACCGAACACAAGTGCTGTGGAATCCATAACACCGTAGTCGATCATCTCGTGCCAGAAGTCGTTACATTCACGGGATCGCTCGCCCACACCTGCGAACACGGACACGCCGGAGTGCTCCTGTGCGATGTTCCGAATGAGCTCGGTAATGACAACTGTCTTGCCAACGCCAGCACCGCCATAGAGGCCGATCTTTCCACCCTTTGCGAACGGAGTCATCAGGTCGATGACCTTGATTCCGCTTTCGAGAACGTCTGTGGTACCCGACTGTTCATCGAAGGAAGGCGCCTTACGGTGAATCGGCCATCTTTCAATGTCGGTCGGAATCGGCTCACCACCATCGATGGGCTCACCAAGCACGTTCATCAGTCGACCAAGCGAACCCTGTCCCACTGGAACAGTCACTGGTGAACCTGTGTCGGTTACTTCTGTGCCTCGAGCCAGACCCTCGGTTGCACCGAGCGCCAGACATCGTGCCCAACTGTTTCCAACGTGCTGCTCCACTTCGAGCACAAGCTGTTCGCCCTCGTTATCGAGTTCGACAGCTGAATAAATTACGGGCAATTCGTCGGCCTGAAACTCAACGTCAACAACGGTTCCAATTACCTGTACTACTTTGCCCTTACTGCCCTTAGCCATTATTGAGGCTCTCCTAGTCTAGATATCCGCCCTGCCCGGACGGCTATTGTTATTAGCCTTCCAGGGCGGCTACGCCACCCACGATGTCAAGAAGCTCGGCAGTAATCGACTCCTGCCTTGCTTTGTTCAAGTCGAGAATCAAGTTCTCGACAATCTCGTTCGCATTATCGGTTGCGTTCTGCATCGCGATCATTCGAGCCGAATGCTCACTGGCAAACGCTTCGAGAATTCCGTGATAAACCTGCGTTTCAATGTATCGCGGTACGAGCGATTCCAGCACTTCAGAAATGCTCGGCTCGTAGATGTAATCAAGTTGTTCCAACTTTTCTACATCGTCGTCACCACGTTCTGCGGGTTCGACTGGTAGAAGCTGTCGTGCAGTTACTTGCTGCAAGGCAGTGTTTATGAACTTGGCATATATGAGAACGACTCGATCCACACGTTCTGAGGCGTACTCATCGACAAGCATCCTAGCCACGGCAACGGTGTCGTCCAATGTTGGGCGATCGGGAACGGAGAAACCTGCGAGCAAGTCCTGTCCGGTTCGAGCAACGAATCGCTCACCCTTACGACCAACAGTCACAATAGAAACTTCGCCTTCTGTCTCCTGAATGAAGTTGGCCGCTACTCGCTGGAGGTTTCCAATAAGAGCGCCGGCAAGTCCACGATCCGGAGTTACCAGAAGCACCAGAGTTTTCTGCACCGGTCGAACCTGTAGCAACGCTACCGTCGGTGCTTCTTCCTCTTTGGCTGCCAGAGCAGCCAGATCGCCAAGCACCTCACGGATTCGATCAGCGTACGGTCGACCCGCCTGCACCATATTCTGGGCACGGTTCATCTTCGACGCTGCAATCATCTGCATTGCACCCGTGACTTTTGCTGTGTTCGAAACCGATTTGATGCGGTCTCGGTAATCCTTGGTACTCGGCAATTCTTGTCTCTGCTAGTTTCTATTCTTCTCTAAAGGCTTACTGTCTGCTGAAACACAGCCACAGCTTCATCGAGCTTCGCCTTGTCGTCATCGCTCAAATCACCTGAGTCGGCGATCGACTTCAATACTTCCGGCAGGTTGGCGACAGCATAATCGTGCCACTGGGCTTCCCACGCTCGAACGTTTTCAACCGCGATGTTTTCAAGAGCACCCTTGTCAGCCACGTACAATACCGCTATCTGAGCCTCAACCGACAACGGCGAATTTTCGTCCTGCTTCAAAAGTTCAGTAAATCGTGCACCACGGTCGAGCTGCCGACGTGTGACGGCGTCGAGGTCGTCCGTGCCGAACTGAGCGAACGTAACAAGCGCTGCGTACTGAGCCATCTCAGCCTTGAGTGAACTTGATACCGACTTCATGCCCTTCAGCTGAGCTGAAGATCCCACACGTGTCACCGAAATACCCGAGTTCACTGCAGGTCGAACACCTGAGTTGAACAAGTCGGGCTCAAGGAAGAGCTGCCCATCGGTAATCGAAATAACGTTGGTAGGAACGTAAGCTGAAACGTCACCAGCCTGCGTCTCAATAATCGGCAGAGCCGTGATCGAACCACCACCAGCCTCGGCGTTCAGCCGTGCGGCCCGTTCGAGCAAGCGTGAGTGGAGGTAGAAGACGTCACCGGGGTACGCCTCCCGACCCGGAGGTCGGCGGAGCAGCAATGACATCTGCCGGTATGCCCAGGCGTGCTTCGTCAAATCGTCGTAAACGATCAGAACATCTTTACCCTGAGCCATGAAATATTCAGCGATAGCACAACCGCTATAGGGAGCTAGGTACTGTGTAGCTGCCGGGTCGGAAGCGTTAGCGGTAACAACAACCGTGTTGTCGAGTGCACCGTTTTCTTCCAGCCGGGTTACAATCTGGGCAACTTTCGACGCACGTTGACCAATGGCCACGTAAACACCGATGATTCCACTGTCCTTCTGGTTGATGAGTGCGTCAATGCAGACCGAGGTCTTACCGGTAGCCCGGTCACCAATTATAAGCTCTCGCTGCCCGCGGCCAACCGGAACCATTGCATCAACGATCTTCAAACCGAACTGCACTGGCTGAGCAACCGACTGTCGAGCTCCAACACCAGGTGCGATCTTCTCGACCGGGTAGGACTCCGACGTAGCAATTGCACCCTTGCCGTCGATCGGAACACCGAGTGAGTCAACAACTCGACCCAGCATGGCATCGCCAACCGGAACTTCAATAATTCTGCCCGTGCTGCGAACCTCGTCCCCCTCTTTAATCTGGAGGTAGTCACCGAGAATCACAGCACCAACGCTGTCCTCGTTGAGGTTCAGCACAAGTCCAAAAATATCGCCGGGGAACTGGATCAACTCTGAATATCTGACTCCTGCGAGACCATGTATCTGAGCCGTACCATCTGCGGCTTCAATGACGGTTCCGACATCGACTTGAGTGATGTCGCCACCAAACTCTTCTATTTGCCTCTTGATAACTGAGGCTATGTCCTGACCTCGTACTGCCATCAGACTCTCTCTCCGGGATGTACCCGTTTGTTCTACTGGCCTGATCGATCGGCCGCTGTTTTGTCCCTTGCGGGTTCAATTTGGCTAATCGACTGGCCGCTCGGCCAACGAATTTCGCATCGCCTGTAACTGTGTTCGTGTGCTCCCATCAATGAGACGATCGCCGACTTTCGCCACGATTCCTCCAATGATGTTGCCGTCAACACTTTCAGTAATTTTCACTTCGTCTCGTCCCATCAATTCGGCTAGCCCTGCGGATATTTTGGAGCGGCGAGCTTCATCAAGTGGAACTGCTGTAGTAACCTCAGATCTTGCGATACCTCGGTGTTCATCTGCCATCTCTGTGAACACACGGAACATGTCCACGAATTTTGAGATGTCACGGTTCACCGTCATTAGGTTCACCGTGTTTCGTACCAGCACATCAACATCCGCAAGAAGCTTGCCAATGCCATCAAGTTTTACGCTATCCGTCACCTGCGGAGCATCAAGGAAGCCAAGTACATCGCTATCGCCAAGTATTTCTGACGCCCGGGTTAGGTCTATAACCCAAACATCCAAGTTATCTCTCTCATTAGCGAGCTCGAAAGCTGCCTGTGCGTATCTTCGTCCGGTTGCTGCCATTTCCTGGTACCGATATTTCGCCTGAAAAACGGGCGAGAATCTCTAGTTATTCCTCTCGCTCAGTCCCTCTTCCAGCACCTTATCTATAAGGTTGGAATGGTCCCTCGCATCAAGTGATCCTTGAACAATTCGTTCAGCGGCTGATATTGCAAGTCCAGCAAATTCCTTGCGGACTTCCTCTACAGCAGCGTCTTTCTCACGAGCTATCTCGAATCGTGCACGTTCAAGCATCGACTCAACCTCTTGCCGTGCACGTTCCTGTTCCTGTTCACGAAGCTTCGACGCTGCGTCACGTGCCTCCGCAATCACCTTCTGACCTTCTACACGGGCAGTAGCTATTTCCTCTTCGATCTTCTCGGCTGAAGACGCTGCTTCGAGGCGCGCTGTTTCAGCAGCTTCCAGACTTGCCTTTATCTTCTCTGCACGGCTGTCGAGCATACCCATTATTGGGCCATACGCCAGTTTGTACAGTGCGAAGAACAGGATCAGGAAGCTGACTAACTGAGTTAGCAGTTGCTGAAGTGTTATTCCTAACGCATCCATGTTCGTTTCCTTCTACCGGGCCGCTACTGGCTTGTGAGCACTGAGGCGTTAGCCTTTGTAATCACGAGCCGTGCGGTGACCGACTGCTTTAGACGAAAAGGATGATGATCGCGATAACCAAAGCATAAATAGCGATGGCTTCTGCGAACGCAAGGGCAAGAATCATGTTCTGCTGAACAGGTCCTACTGCCTCAGGGTTGCGTCCGAGAGCTTCCATGGCCTTACCAGCCAACAGTCCAATACCGAGACCTGGGCCGAGTGCGCCAAGCCCGATGGCAAGTGCTGCTGCCAGAGGCTTTAAAGTTTCTGCGTCCAACTAATTTCTCCTAGTAACTTCGATCTTTGCGGCGGTGGCCATTCACCACGCCTTCATTTGCGAGCAACCCTGTTTTAGTGATCCTCCGCTTGGCTATCGTGGTCACTGTGACTAGCAACTGCCATGACACCAAATACAAGTGTAAGCATTGCGAAGATGTACGCCTGGATAACGCCCACAAACAATTCCAGACCCATGAACGGAATAATTCCGATCAGCGGCAGCAAGAATGCCATCGCTATCAACAATATTTCACCAGCAAACATGTTCCCGAATAGCCGGAAAGTAAAACTGATGGTTCGAGTGATTTCACCGAATCCCTCAAGTAATCCAACGAACGTTGCGATAGGACCTTGCTTTATTGGGTTGACTAGGAACTTGCCCGAGTAACCCTTGAAGCCTAAAGCTTTGAAACCCCAGATTTGAACCGTGGTCATGGCTACGATCGCAATTGCAAGTGTGGTGTTGATATCGGTGCTTGCTCCACGCAGGTAAGGAATAAGGAGGCCGGCTGTTTGACCCGTGAAGTCGTACGTCTTCGCGCCGTTTTCGCCCTCGTTGTAGATGAACGAAGACTTGACCACACCGGCTTCGATGTCATGGTGAATGTTTTCGAGTGCTTCGATACGAGAAAGGTCATCACCATGCTCGACCGCTTCCTCGATGTCACGAAGATCTTCTAAATTGAACGAAATTATCTTGTTAAGTGGCACTCGGGCCTGTTCGCCGCGACCCAGCGGAACAATAGCACCATCGAAGGCTACAAATGTGTCGGTGCCATGATCTTGTAATAGGTGCACAAGAGAGAGGGCTTCAATTTGCTCATCACTGTAATTAGGGTGATCGGCGTGTACTTCTTCTTCGATAGCTTCAACGTGGTGGTGTACCCACTGTTCGATCGACTCAATTTTACCAATTGAACCAACACCAGGAAGAATTCCAACCCAGTTGATGATCATTACAACAAGGAAGATCGTGGTTATAAGAAGTAGGAACCGTCGACCTGCCTTAGGAGTTCCGCCGGCAACGCCGTCAACAGTGTTTGAGAAAAACTCGTAGATCATCTCCATCAGGTTCTGCCAACCGGATGGAATGTCTTTTGGATTTCGGCCAGCTCGCCACGCAACAAATAGAAGTACGAGACCACCGACCCAAAACATGATCGTAGAGTTGAGGAGAGGATATCCGTTGATCGAGGCGACCTGTTCGGCCGGTACAGAAATAAAAGGAATCGGCCCGCCTAAGAAACCTAGCCCGAAGGATGCACCGAGCGCTCCTCCGGCTACGGAAACTAGTAACACCGCTATTGCGGCAATGGCGATTCCAAGTAACTTGGGACTAGAAAGGAGCTTTCCCAACCGTTGAATACCTGATTCTCTTTCGTTCTATGCTGGCTGTTACCGCCCTCGTCTTATTGATCTCAGAAGTCTAAGCATGCCAACAAATGCCGTTAGCACACCGATTACCAGACCCAATAAGGTGAGGATAGGAGCCGTATCAAATTGTCGGTCGATCCAATACCCGCCATAGGCGCCCAAGGTGACGGCAGTACCGACAAACCAGCCGATTCCGCCCACTCGCCCCAGCAACATCAATGTTGCGAGCCAGCCACTATTCGCAGGCTTCAAGCGTTTTGACGAACTACTCGAAGAACTACCGTTTTCGCCATCTTTATTTAGCGACTCTGGTTCGTCCCACACAGGTAATCCCCTGCTCCAAGTGACCGACCGTGGATGCTATCACGAACGATGCGAAATCAAAACGGAATTTTTCCATAAAAGACCCGTTTCGCATTCCAGTTTCACCGCCTCTACGCTCTGTCAGGACAATGCTCCATACTGGAAATCGTGCCAAAGGCGAACTTTAAAGAAAAAACCCATCAAAATACGGGGGCTTATATTCGAGCGAACGCGTTGAGCAAATCTGCGGGATCAGCCACCCGCCACGGGCTCGTCTGGCCCCGATTTCCCGTCACCTTTGTCCATATCACCAAGGTCGAGCGACTCGATAAAGTCGGCAAATGCTGAAAGTTTTTCGCGTTCTTCCTCACCCACCGGACCACCAGCTTCACCTAGGCGACCTTGCGGATCGCCTTCTCCTACGACAGCCAATCCGCTGTCTTTATCAAGGTGAACCCCACATTTCTCCATCACCTCGGGTGCGGCGAATATCTGAACGCCAGCCCGAACTGCCAGTGCGAGTGCGTCCGAAGGACGAGCATCTATCTCGACGGTCTTATCACCCTGTCGAACTACGATCGTGGCGTAGTAGGTGTCGTTCTCCATACTCGAAACGACGATGGAATCGATGATCCCTCCGAGATCCTTAATAGCGTTGTGCAGGAGATCATGCGTTAGAGGACGCGGAACCGAAACTTCTTGGAGTCGAACGGCAATCGCGTCGGCTTCGGGCGGGCCGATCCAGATCGGCAGGTAACGGTCGATGTCTTTCTGCTTGAGAATTACAACACGTTGATGGTTAAGCAGACTAACCCGGATGCTATCTATTACAAGCTCCTTCATTTTGTAAACCTCCATCGCTGCGTCGGAACAAACCAGCCGTTTGCGCCTGATCTGATCCTAATTACATTACCGGTTAGATTCTCATACCCAAGTCCCCATGCGCTGATCCAAGGTTACACCGAGCGCCAGTTTCAGATCGGTCGAAACGTCATCCAAATAGATGTTTACGGCTTTCAGTCGAGTTCAACGTCACTCGGAAGACCTTCGGTTTCTACCCGAGAAATCGTCCTGCGTTCAGCTTCCCGGCGTGCAAGCATCATCCTATGCTCACACGTTAAACACTTCATCCCAATATCGGCTCCAATACGGTAGACCTCCCAGTCTCTACCCCCGCACGGGTGCCTCTTCTTAAGAGTTATACGGTCACCAACGCTAAAAGGAGTTCGCATGTTCAACCAAGCTGCCAGCGATTCACCATTATTACTCGATCGTTAGCGTTTGAGCGGCATGCCCGTTGTACTTCAAGGCATCATTCAACTGGGTTTTCAGTAGCTCAGCGGCTTCATGCGCTGCGATATCGAAATTTTCCGGATTGCTCGATGCGTAGATTATTCCTCGTGACGAGTTCACGATAAATCCGCCGCCCCGTTCGTTTG
>CAYTAO010000024.1:0-221 GCA_964435915.1 uncultured Dehalococcoidales bacterium | reverse complement strand
CCGACGCCGGGAATAAGGAAATGTGGATCCGGGTGCTTCGATCGAAGCGCTCGAAGATCGTCGGGGTAAGTGGCACCAACAACTAAGCCAACTTTCTCGGTGTGGGTCCATTTTTCGGCCATTTCGGCGACACGATTGAACACTTGATCTCGTTGATCAGATCCGTCAACGACTAAGTCTTGGATATCTCGCGCACTTGGATTTGACGTGCGGCACACGAT
>CAYTAO010000023.1:0-29837 GCA_964435915.1 uncultured Dehalococcoidales bacterium | reverse complement strand
TGTACCGATTGACACGTGCAGGTCTTAGAAAACTCGAAATCCTATGGTGACGAACAGATGACAACAGTTGGTGAAGGCAAATTCCAGTACGAAGTAGATCGAGATTGGCTGCGCCACAAACCGGCCTTCTGGGAACTTGGCGCGTGTGCCGATGTTGGCGTCGATTCTCAAGACCGAGTATGGCTGTTCAGCCGTTCGAAACATCCAGTTACTTGCTGGACCACCGAGGGCCAGTTCATTGGCTCCTGGGGCGATCTTGGGCTCGACAGGGGTGAATTCCGAGTTCCGCACGGAGTGTTTATCGATAAAGATGACAACATATGGCTTGCAGATCATCAGACTCATCAGGTGACGAAGCACAACGAAAATGGTGATGTGCTGATGGAGCTCGGCACGTTCGGGTACGCAAGCATCACTGTGACAACGGTAGGTGGTAGCGGGGATCCGTTCAACAATCCGACCGGGCTTGCAGTTGCACCTGACGGTCGTCTGTTTGTTTCAGATGGATACGGCAACCGTCGGGTTCACCGGTTCGGCGCCAACGGAGAACTTGAACATTCGTGGGGCGAGGCAGGTCGGGACCCCGGTCAATTCTCTATATTGCATAAGGTCGGCGTCGATAAGAACAGCAGGGTTTACATCTGCGACCGCGAGAACAACAGAATTCAGATTTTCGACGCGGACGGCAACTACCTAACAGAGTGGACGGATCTAGTTGGCCCGGGTGATATATTTTTCGATGACGATGTCGCCTACGTGGTGGAGCAGGGCGGCGGAAACGGCGTTTCGATATGGACGCTGGAGGGTGAGTTGATCACGCGATGGCGCGGCAACACCGATGCCTGTCAGGCTGGGCACGGTGGGTGGTTCGATTCAAACCGCAATCTGTATATCGCTGAGATTGGAGAGGCTGGAAGCGGTCAGCGAGTCACGAAGTTCAGCCGAATCTAGTCGGTGCTTATCCGGATGAGTGTTCCTCCCTTCCTTGCAGGGAGGGAGTTTAGAGAGTGGATCTAACGTGCATCAACCCGCCGAAAGACTTTTTATGGAAACGGGATCTGCAGGCCGCCAGCCGTATGAACCGTATTAGGGCAAAATAAAACACCCCGCCTGATCACTCAAGACGGGGTGTTTCGTTTTCTTAGTACTCAGGAACTATGCAAGTAGTTCGCGAAGCTCGCCAACGTGTGCGTCGTCACGAAGCCGACCAAGCGCCTTTCGCTCGATCTGGCGAATACGCTCACGAGTGAGGTTCAATTCACCACCGATTTCTTCTAACGTTCGAGGTCGGCCATCAAACAGCCCGAACCGGAGTTCAAGAACCCTTCGCTCCCGGTCTTGCAAGTGACTGAGAACACGGTCGACCTGTTCTCGCATTGACGACTGAGCCGCTACATCTGCAGGTGCAGGGGCAGAGCTGTCCTGAATCAGGTCGCCGAGCTCGTTCTCTGCGTCTTCGCCAATTGGCGTTTCGAGTGAAACAGGCTCCTGTGACATCTGAAGGATTTCAGATACACGTTCGATTGAAAGTTCTACTTTCTCGGCAAGTTCTTCGACGGTTGGCTCTCGGTTCAACTGCTGTCCAAGCTCGCGACGTGCCCGCATAATCTTGTTCAGAGTCTCGACAACGTGAACAGGGATACGAATAGTACGCGCTTGATCCGCGATAGATTGGGTGATTCCTTGACGGATCCACCATGTTGCGTAAGTGCTGAACTTGAATCCCTTGCGGAAGTCGAATTTCTCGATTGCACGCATCAGTCCGATGTTGCCTTCCTGAATTAGATCCAGCATCGACAGCCCACGGTTTAAGTGTTTCTTTGCAACACTGACGACGAGTCGAAGGTTCGCTTCACCGAGGTGACGACGTGCCTTCTCCCCCTCTTCTCGAACCCGCATGATGTGAGCGTTGAGAACCGGGGTAAGCGGCTGTAGTTCTGCGAGGAAGTCAGGCTTGACGACCTCGTCCGGGAGATCGGGCAGCACGAGATCAATACCCAAAATGTCGACCATATCGGATGAAAGCAATCGGCTGAGAACCGAGAGTTCGACAAGCAGCTTGTGGGCTTCGTCCGGCTCAACACCTAGAGCATCTGACAGATAGTTGATCAACTCATCCTCGCGCTTGCCATCGATGAGCGCTCGAAGATCTGGGTCTACAAGAGCTCTACTAAGCGTGACCGGGGTTTCGAGACCCAAGTACTTTGCGACTGCGGAGGCAGTGTCGCCGACGGGTCCGAGTTTCGAGAGAATATCTGTGATGATCGTGAACGGGTCGGGTGTGCCGACTTCTATGTCACCCTGAATTTCCTTCTCGATTGCCTCGAGCCTCTGAGCGAGCTCGACGGCACGTGCGAGAACAACTTCGTCGGCTGCCGTGAGCAGTGCGACTCGACCGATCTCGCGTAGATACATACGTACAGTGTCTTCGGTAAGCTCCGATTCCTGTACTTCCTGTTGGAGTGCGTTCGTGATGCTCGTTGAAGAGTCGGACGCACGCGCTGCTTCCCACATGTCCAGTTCGGATCGGGTTACGGCTGTAGCGCCGCTTTCCATCGTCTGGTTTGCCTCGTCTTCAGATCCCTCCATTCGATTGAAAGCGGGTCGATACTCGTCTTCACCTTCGAGAGCTGCCGAAACGTCATTGACGCGGGTTGTTCGTCGCCTTTGGACCAACGGTTGTTCCTTTCGGGTATTCACTACCCGTACCTGACCTTGTTGATATATCCGGACAGATATTCGAACTCAGGTCATTCGTACTAGTGCATGTCGCGTAATCTGCCCCAATTAATTCTGGGGGGCAGAACAGAGATTGAGAATGGATGCAGTCATCCAAGTTTTAGATGTAATCCGAGTAACTACCGATTCCCGCGGGCTAATTTTTGGGAATCTCAAAGTACACGCACACACCTGCCACTTCAACCGACCTCTCATTCTACGACATCCACCCCATGTTCTAAAAGGGGGTGCGATGAATTGATTACGAATTTCGTAGATTCAGAACCATTTTTACTTCTGGAAAGGATCGATTATTTCGATTGAATTTCCTATTTTTGAGTTTGAATCTTGAAATATCGTGACTAATCCCAGTTGATAACAAACTTACCTGGCGCACCGGAAGAAAACTCTTCATATGCCCTAGCTGCACCCTCGATAGTCGACCTCGAAGTGATTACGGATGCTAGAGGAACGTTGCGCTCGGCTGTAAATCTAGCCGCTTCAGCCAAACCAAACGTGGAAAATGTCCATGAACCTAGAATGGTCAGATGTCGATGAATGATGTGTTTCGTTGGCTGATACGTCACCTCTCCACCTTCACCAACGAGGCACGTGCGACCGAATATTTTCGTCGATTCGACTGCAGCGACGCGAGTAACTGGCAGTCCCGCTGCCTCGAGGCTGGCATCGGCGCCAAAACCGTGTGTGAGCTCACGAATCTGCTCTGGTGCGTCGTCGTTTGATGCATCTACAGTTGCCCACGCTCCCGAATCTGCAGCCATTTTGAGTCGTTCGGGTGAAATATCAACGGCAATAATTCGCGCGCCTATTGCAGTGCCAAACATCGTGGCCGCCAATCCAACGGGGCCCTGCCCGAATACTGCCAGCACATCAAGCCCGGATACTTCAAGTTTCTTTAGTGCCTGAAATGCTGTGCTGGCCCCGCATGCGAGGTACGCACCGACCTCGTAATCAACCTCGTCTGGAAGCGGTACGCAGGTCGATTGGTGGACGACCATGTGGTCGCCGTGGCCACCGTGTACTGTCCCACCGTAGTACTCCTTCCTTTCCGTGACCTGACAGAGTTGCTGCCAGCCCGTAAGGCAGTATTCGCACTCACGGCAACCTTCATAGTGATGCTGAATTATCCGGTCGCCGACTTTTAGACCTGTCACGTTCGGACCAAGCGCCACGACCTCGCCGCAGGGTTCGTGTCCGGGTCGAATCAGTTGGCCGTTGTGCTCATTCGGCGAATTGCCACGGTATCGGTCGAAATCTGATCCACATAATCCTGACGAACGTAACTTGACCAATACCTGTTCATTGCCGGGATCGAGATCCGGAAAATCGATAGTTTCCGCCACACTATTCCCGTGAAACGCGACGCCTCGCATGGACAATTCTCCTGATCAAGCTCAGTTGAGTACCATATTCTGGTTTTGAAAGTCGGCGCAGTGTATATCAGCTAATCGACATAAAAGGCCTTTGCGGTTCGGTGAATGCGGCAGTAAGCTTCACCCGTTCGGGTATCACATGACTGCGGCAACGCCGCGATTGGGACCTTCAAACATGGCGGAAACGTTTAGTTACGACGCTCTTTATTCAGAAAAATCTATCGATACTCCTCTCAACCCTGTTGCACACGCAAAGTACGACTTTGCCGTTGCATATCCTGCACCTGAGACGCTTCCGTTGGACGGGCTTATTCAGGCGCTGCAGACTGCGGTCGACTCCGACAGCGAAAAAGTACTCAATGAGATGGCTTACTACCCGCAACAGCTCGGGGCTCTTGAGCTGCGGGAATACACCGCTAAAAAACTAAAGGCGGATCGAGATTTTACTGTAGATCCGGGTGAAATCGCTCTCACCAATGGCTCAGGCGAAGCGTTGGGTCTGGTTATCCAGGCGCTGACCAATCCGGGTGATGTGGTTCTTGCCGAAGAGTTCGTTTACATGGGCACCACTGCCCAGCTTCGGCGTTTAGGAGCCGACGTTCGCGGGGTAACCATGGATGATGGTGGAATCATTCCAGAGTTATTGGACGAGCAGATCACTGCACTGGCAGCCAAAGGTGATAAACCGAAGTACTTGTACGTAATTCCTGAACATCAAAATCCCACTGGTTCGACCCTGTCGGCCGAACGGCGCGAGGCGATCTTGAAAATAGCGCATAAACACAACATGCCAATTCTCGAGGACGATTGTTACGTTGATCTTCGATACAAAGGCGATGTCCAGCCTGCGTTCAGAGCGTTGGATGACTCTGGAATCGTCGTTTACGTTGCTTCATATTCCAAACTTCTTGCGCCCGGATTACGCCTGGGTTATTTCACTGCATCTCCTGAACTCATGAGGCGCGCACTGGGCTTCAAGATCGGCAGTGGTCCCAACCAGTTCGCGTCGGTCGCTATCGAGGGCTATCTGAAAAACAACCTCGATGCGCACCGGGACAATTTCAATCCTATGCTGCAATCGATGTGCAACTCGAGGGTTGCAGCACTTCATGAACACTTTGGTTATTCCGGGGCAACATGGTCGGTGCCAGAGGGTGGTTGTTACGTTTGGCTCACCATGCCAGAAAGCTCTGATATAGCGAGCATTCGCGATAAGGTGTTCGAGCAGGGCGTTGGGTACGTTGCGGGAACGAACTTCGAAGCTGATGCGTCCGGTCGGATTGGCAAGAACTGTGCGCGATTATGCTTTGCATTCGAATCAATCGAGAAAAACGCTGAAGGCATCGCACTTCTTGCCCAGCTTTTTAAGCAGCATGGGCAGATGTAGCCTGCGGCTTTGGAACAGTAGTCAATTGCTGATATTTCAGCAAGAGACCGGCAGTAATCTGTCGGTCTTCTCCGTTAATAACGGCGAATTCTCACGAGTGATTCACAGATAATTATCCGAACATCATTGCCCATATGGTGATGCGGAGCTAAATTTTAATAAGATGATATTGGCAACAAGAACGAGGAACGCCATTCGTGGGCTCTGCTGAACTGAACTCGATCGCTTTGAAGATGGTTGCCCGCAAACGTGGCATTCTCGCCGCAGACGAAAGCAGCGGGACTATTAAAAAGCGATTCGACAGCATCAACGTTGAATCAACAACGGAATCCCGTCGGCAATGGCGTCAACTGCTGTTTCAAACGCCCGATATTGGCGATTACCTCTCTGGTGTGATCATGTACGACGAGACCATTCGCCAGTCGGATGACTCGGGCATCAGATTTGTCGAATTGCTTGCCAACTCAGATGTTCTCACTGGCATAAAGGTCGACAATTCGACGCATGATCTCGCCGGAGCACCAGGTGAGTTCATCACTGAAGGTCTCGATGGACTGCGGGGTCGTCTTGCCGAGTACTACGAACTGGGCGCACGGTTCGCCAAATGGCGCGCACTCATCATCGTCGGCCAGGGACGTCCTTCCGATAACGCTATTCGAACCAACATGCACGCCCTCGGACGCTACTCTGCGTTGTGTCAGGAACAGGGCATTGTTCCGATCGTTGAGCCTGAGATCCTTATGGAAGGTTCTCACAGCATCGATGAATGTCGCTCGGCAACCGATCGCGCGCTGCGTGCTGCGTTCGAGGAACTCGGTGCTCAAAACGTCGATCTCGAAGGCATCGTGTTGAAGCCGAATATGGTGATTTCTGGATCCGATGCTCCTAATAGGGCCGCGGCTTCAGAGGTCGCTCGTCAGACGGTAGATTGCTTCCTAGAGACGGTTCCTGCGTCAGTTCCCGGCATTGCATTCCTATCCGGCGGGCAGGGTGATGAAGAGTCGGTAGTGAACCTGGACGAGATCAACAAGATTGCGAACGGTGAAGACCTTCCTTGGGAACTCACATACTCATACGGTCGAGCGCTACAGGCAGCGCCGCTTGCAGTCTGGCTTGGCAAGCCTGAAAACGTTAAGGTAGCGCAGGAAGCGTTTCAGCAGCGTGGACTCGACTCGAGAGCTGCCCGCGAAGGTGTGTTCTGTTAGGCTGCGCCGTCTTTCTATCGCGATCGAATGCACGTCCACATATTTCCATCGGGTCATTCCCACAGGACGTGATTACCACATCGTCGAACTACTCGCAATGACAAAAAATCCGGCATTCGTCCCTTCCAACCGGTAGAGTGACTTCGCCTATTAATTAATCGGATAGCCGTAAGCACCAACCCGGAGTTTGACCAAACCAATGACCGACGAAATTTCCGATCTTGTAGCAGCCCGTGGTGCCCAGATTATCGAGACACGGCGACATTTTCATAGAATCCCTGAACTGGGTTTCGAAGAAAACGAGACTGCCAAGTCGATCGCTGATCGTTTGAGCGTGGCTGGTCTCGAAGTCGAAACCGGCATCGGGAAAACGGGTGTCGTAGCCGTTTTGAGGGGGAGCAAAGATGGCCCAACCCTCATGATCCGGGCCGATATAGATGGTTTGCCTGTCGATGAACTCACAGGACTTGAGTTCGCTTCAACGAGCGGGCGAATGCACGCCTGCGGCCACGACGGCCACATCACCATGGCTGTCGTGGCTGCCGAAATACTTGCGGGGATAAAGGATCAACTTGCTGGCACGCTGATATTTGTTTTCCAGCCAGCCGAAGAAGTCGTGCAGGGTGCGCTAGCTATGATAGACGATGGCCTTTTTGAGAAAAATCCTGCCGATCGAGTGCTCGGAACTCACCTCTGGAATCAGATTCCGACCGGAATAATCGGGGTTAACAGGGCAACTGTTTTTGCGAGTGCAGACCAGTTCAGACTGAAAGTGCACGGCAAGGGTGGCCATGGCGCGATGCCGCACAAGACGATCGACCCTGTGGCCGCGATCGCTGAGATCATCTCGACTGCTCAGACAGTCGTCAGTCGGGAAGTCCCGCCAAACGACATGGGCGTGCTCACGTTCGGTCAAATCCACGGAGGATCAGCGCCAAACGTTATTGCCGATAGCGTGGTGGTTGAAGGAACCGTTCGAGCGTACACACCTGAAACTCGCGTTCAGATCATGGAATCCCTTGAGCGAATCGCGAGCAACGTTGCGAGCGCAATGCGTGCGTCGACATCGTTTGAGCGAATCCACGGCGCGCCCCCGGTTATCAATGACCCTGAAGTTGCAAACTGGGTAACTCAGCAGGCGAGTCTTGTGGTCGGTGAAGGCAACGCAAGGGAGTGGGAGCCAGTCAGCGTAGGAGACGATATGGCTGAGTTCAACAACCGTGTCCCCGGAGTCTACTTCCTGCTCGGTGCGGCACATGATGACGCTACCATTGCGGAAAGAGCCATAGAAGGCCATCACAACGCAAAGTTTGATTGGAGCGAGAACTGCTTGCCGCTGGGCATTGAGGTGTTCGTGCGTTCTGCGGTCGACTATCTCTCCTAGCTACGACGATTCAAACTGCTGACATGGTCCTGTCAGCCAATGGAAAAAATTGCGGTTGATGTTTGTCAGTACTTTGACACCCTCGCCAGTTGGCGAGCTTCAGGTTCTTAATTTGAGCGAACCATTCTGACTCGGTGATGAGAATTTCGTAACACCCGAGGCTCTAATGTTCGCTGACATGAAATACTAATTCTGAAACTTGTAGCCCTCGGTGGAGTTGTAGCCGTCGTTGCAATTCTCTGGCCGATATTTACCCAGACTGAAACGTCACTGGCGATTATTTTTGTGGTGCTTTCGATGGCAGTGTTTGGCATCGCTGCAATCGCACTGTTCAGGAGCAAACGATAGCTGCTCTGGGCGGCACCGGCTGTCTGGTCGGGTGCGCTTGTCGGTAGGCTGATATTTGACGGAATAGCGATGCTGACGGTGAAGAATCGAACCACCGGGTGGGAGGGCGTGATCGTCGTAGTGGTCCTACTACTCGGGGTGTTCATCGGTAGTATTGCGGGTGGTATCGCGGACGGAGTGCTCGGTGCGCGTCGAACTAAGAACCTACTTGCGTACCGAGCTGACTAAACAAACTGACCGAGTGATGGTAGTAGCTAAACGACCGGTGCAGTTCCGCCGTCTACATTGATCGCAGTGCCGGTCACGTAACTCGCACGGGCCGATGCTAGGAAGCAGATCACATCGCCGGCCTCTTTAGCTTCGCCTATACGTCCGAGAGGCACCATTGCTCCTACGGATTTCCAGTGATCTTCGAGTGTGTAGCTAGGGTCATCAGCGTTCATCGATTCCCACCGAGTTCGGTGCTGACCAGATTTCAGTACGCCGACGCAGATCGTGTTAACCCGGATATTATGCTCGGCCAGTTCACCGGCCCATGACTTCGTCAACGAAATGCCGGCCGACCGCGAAAGGGAAGTCGGCTGTGTGCCAGGACTCGAAGCCTTGCCACCGGGAGTCGTGGTGTTGATAATCGCGCCCGTACCAGATGCCTTCAGATAGGGCAGCGCAGCCCTGGCACAGTAGATAGCGCCATAGACCTTGATGCCGAAGTCGATCTTCAGATTTTCGTCGGTCATTTTCTCCAGAGTTGTGGCAGATGAGGTTCCGGCGTTGTTTATCAGGATGTCTACGCCACCGAACTCAGAGGCGACCTTTTCCACCATTGATTGAACTTCCGATTCGACCGAAACATCAGTCGGAATTCCGATAGCTTTGCCGCCGGTCTCGGCCTTAATATCGGCAACAGCCGCATCGAGTTTTGTCTGAGTTCGACCAACAATGGCTACCCTAACGCCTTCTTTCGCCATCGAAATCGCAGCAGCTTTCCCTATTCCATCACTGCCGCCTGTAACGATTGCGACTTTGCCATTCAGTCCAAGATCCATCTTGTGAGTTCCGTTCTTCAGCGCTGGGTCGTTCGAAATACCGTCTTTAAGAGCATGGAGCGCTCATGTAAACGTGGTGACGGATTATAGAGACGAAATTAGGCTAGCAAACTATGATGTATTGTTTTGGGCTGTGAGATGTACCCTTATTCGTTGTGTGAGTTTTCCTTATTGCATATCTGATGATCCACCCGGATATTCACTTGGTACTCGCGACCGAACTACAAATTCAACACATCAGATTGGTAAACGAAGTGAAGAACGGGCAACGATACGAGCCACTGTCAGTGCCGCGAAGAATGATTTTGGGACCCGGACCAAGTTCTGCAAGCCCAAGGGTGCTTCAGGCTATGTCGTTGCCGATCATTGGATATCTGGATCCGGCGTTTTTCGACCTACTCGATGAACTGAGCCGAATGCTTGGTGAAGTCTTTAGAACCAAGCAGCATGCATTTGCCGTCGCCGGTGCAGGATCTGCCGGCATGGAAGCTGGTCTCGTAAGTCTTGCAGAACCCGGCGACACAGTGATCATCTGCTCGTACGGTTACTTCTGTGAACGCCAGATAATCATGGCCGAGCGAATCGGTTTCAACGTAATCCCGCTCAGAACCGAGTGGGGTAAGTCGATGGACCCGCAGGTGCTGGCAGATGCGCTGAAAGAACACCCTGAAACACGGCTAGTAGTCGGTATCCACGCAGAAACATCAGTTGGAACCATTCAACCGATAGCTGAATTCGCCCGTCTTGCACGCGACTCGGGTGCGCTGTTCATGACCGATGTTGTTACGTCTCTTGCGGGCAGCAAGATGGAATTCGACGAATGGGATCTCGATTTCGCCTACTCCGGATCACAGAAATGCCTTGCGGCACCTCCCGGAATTTCCCCTGTGGCGATGTCGGAAAGGGCTCTTGAATACATTCGTAACCGTTCCAAGCCTCCAACCTCTTGGTACCTCGACCTCTCGCTGATCGCCGATTACTGGGGGCCTGATCATGTTGCGCACCACACTGCCCCCGTAAGCATGATCTATGGGTTGCGAGAAGCAGTTGGAATGGTGCTCAATGAGACCCTTACAACACGCTGGAACCGTCACGAAACTAACGCCGCCGGGTTGAGGGCTGGACTCGAAGCGCTGAATCTTGAATTGCCGATTTCCGAGAGTGAGCGACTTGACCAGCTGACAATTGTAAAGTTGCCGAAGGGCATCAACGATGTGAAGCTGCGGACTCAGCTGCTCGAAGAGTACTCGATCGAGGTTGGGCGAGGTCTTGGCAAGTTTGCCGGGGAGGTTATTCGTATTGGCCTGATGGGCGAATCATGTGTCCCTGCAAACGTATTTGCGTTGTTGAACGCTCTTGAAAAGATTCTGCCAGAGCACGGATTCGAAGTGGCTAAAGGTGCCGCGGTGGCTGCCGCAAGTGCGCAGCTTGCCGAGAACCCGTCGCCGAGCTAAAAGGCGTAGCTGGTTCTATCCCCACTATTCGAGTGAGTAGGCTTCATCCAGGAGGTCGACAACGTATCGAACTTTAGTTGTTCTGTCTTGTGAGTCTTGTTCGGCCGCTTGCGTGAGGGCGAAATCCAGTTGCATCGCGCATCCGGGATTGCCTGTGGCTACGATTTCCGCACCCGTGGCCAAAACATTGCGGGCCTTGCGCTTGCCGAGTTGTGCGGACATCTCGCGCTGTGTCAGCGAGTAGGTACCTGCCGATCCACAGCAAATACTCGGCTCTCCCAGATCGACTAGGGTCAGTCCGGGTATCGAGTTGAGGATGGCACGTGGTGCGTCGGTAATTCGCTGCACGTTGAGCAAGTGGCACGGATCTTGATAGGTGACCGTTACGTCGAGGGTTTTTTTCGGGGCTTCGAACTCGTATTCGACTAACAGTTCGTGAATATCTTTTGATAGTCCTGCGACCCGCTCAGCCTTCGCCGTATAGTCGACTTCGTTGCTCAGGAGTTCACCATAATCCTTCATGGCTGCACCGCAACCCGCGGAAGCCGAAACGATGGCATCAGGATTGATAGACAAGAACGAATCGATATTCTTCTTCGCCATCTCGATTGCTGAATCGGGTTCGCCCGCGTGGGTGTTCAGCGCTCCACAACCGCCCTGTCCAGCGGTCAGGTGGACTTCGATGCCGTTACGGGTCAGTACCCGAACTGCTGCTTCGAGAGTTTCGGCGTGAGTCAGGGCCATCACACATCCGGCAAGCATCGCCACTTTCGCTTTGCGTAAGCCTTTCGCTTGGCGAACCTGGCCCTTTGCAATAAAGAATTTCTTGGAAAGCTCTGGCAAATATTCGTCTGCAAGTTCCGCATCGCCTGGCAGAAGTTTCAGTAATCCGGTTCCGCGGGCAATCGTTCGCATTCCCGATTTTTTGTATAGCTTTAGTGCTTTACCGGCCATGCGCAGTTTCATCGGTGATGGCAGGACCGTTTTGTAGCCGACTGAGCGAGCCGCTTTTTCGGTAAATGATTGTTTTGTGTGTTGTTGAACTTGAGCACGAGTTGCTTCCATCAGCTTGCCATACTCGACACCTGAAGGGCAGGCCAGTTCACACGCACGGCATTGCAGACACATATCCCAGTGACCAATCACCGAGTCTGTCATCTTCAGTCGGCCTTCATTGACCGCTTTCATCAACGCTATTCGACCGCGGGGGGACTCGGCCTCAAGACCGGTTTCCAGATAAGTTGGGCAGGCCTGCAGGCAAAATCCACAGTGGACACATCTGTACAGATCGGCTTCATTCGGAGCGTGCGGTCCTGAGAATCCCGGAAAAGTTCCTGCTGGCCCAATAGGCTGATCAGTCGACATCTAAACTGTTATATCTTTCCTGCGAATCGCCCGGGGTTGAGTGTATTAGTTGGATCGTACTGCGCTTTTATTCGGCGCATGACATCTATCGAACTACCTACGTCGCTGAAGGCATCTAACTGGTGTTTCACGGCGACCGGGCATTTCTCAATCACGTATGAACTCTGGTATTTTGACACCATTCCGACCACTGATTTCACGAATGAAATTGCTGCTATATCTGAGTACGAGTCTGAACTACCGAGAACCGTAAGTGCCCCAAAACCAAGATCACAGATCGTAGAAATCTCATCGCCCAATTTAGAAGCATTCGCGCAGATCTCATCTGAGGCTTTGAGTGTTCCGCTGGTTCTAGCATTCATCCTGATTACTATCTGGGCATTTGTCTCAGCATCTTCCAAATGTGCCCGTGCCGCTTTTGCTGAATCATCGCAAAGTACTGCGTAGCCGGCCGCAGAAGCCGCACCGGCCGCCCCAACGACCTCGTTGACCTGTCTCTTGATAGACCTGACGCCACCGCCGAGTCTGACGAAGAGTGCGCATATCGCTTGGTTGGCTGGCGGTAGTTCGCTGGCCGCGAGAATAGTGCTTGTGGCGAGTGGGCCAGAAATTACCGAGATGGCTTCGGGATCAAAAAGGCCGTTTACGAATCCCATTCCAACGTCACCAGCAGTCTGAATGTCGTCAAACCACATGATGACCGCTTGTTGCTCTGGAGGTAGCGGCAGTAGTTTGAACGCTACCTGCGAAACAATGCCAAGCGTTCCGAAAGCCCCTGTGTGTAGACGATGCAGCTCATAGCCCTGAACGTTTTTAACAACCCGCCCGCCACTTTTGGTTATGGTGCCATCGGAAAGAACGATCTGCATTCCGATTACCCAGTCCCTGATCCCGCCAGTCGATGACTGACGACGCCCGGGTGCGTTAGACGCTACTGATCCGCCTACAGTTGCCTGTGTGGGATCGCGAACCTCAAAGGGCAGCCGCTGACCTTCGGTTTCAAGCAGAGCGTTGAGCGTTTCGATAGTGACCCCCGCGTTTGCGGCTACCGTCATATCTCCCACCTCGTGTTCGATCTGCCCGGTAAAACCAGAGAGATCGATGGCGACATCGTAGCTCGATGGAATGTTCCCAACGTCGATACGAGTGCCACCACCCCACGGTACCACCGACTGACCTGAGCCACTCATTTTAGTCAACGTGGAGGAGAGCTCGTCCAGCGATCCAGGTTTTTCAATTGATGTCGGTGTGAGACCGTCTAATGAAAAGTTCAATTTGTTTTTTTAAAACCTTTAGGCCTTGGTCGGTGCCGGAAGGGGGTTATGAATTTGTGGTTTCCAGGGAACTACGTCCCAGAGTCGGTCGCCAATTGCGGTGGCTTCGTCGATCGCATCGGTTGGAACGTCTTCTTCCCATGCAACGAGGTTTTGCTGTAGTTGCTCGAGTGTTCTTGCACCGACGATGCACGCCGATACAGCCGGATTTGTTCGTACCCACATCAGGGCGAGTGACATTGGAGAGACGTTGTATTTTTCGATCACAACCATGAACTGTTCCATCGCATCGAACGTGGCTTTATTCCAGTAGGTCGACTTGTAGAAGTTGACCGCCCTGAAGTCGGACGAATATCGACCACCAGATTCGGTCTCGGCCTTGAACTGACGATGTTTTCCTAGCAGGAACCCGCCTGCTTGAGGAGAATACACTACCACCCCAACGCCCTGATCAAGACACGCTGGGAACAGTTCGCGCTCGGCTTCTCGGTATAAGAGGTTGTAACGTGGTTGCACAGAGTCGAAACTGCTGTATCCGTTCTTGTCCTGTGCCCAGAGTGCCTCCATCAGTTCGGTTCCCGAGTAGTTTGACACACCGATGTAGCGCGCTTTGCCGGCGCGAACAACATCGTTGTACGCCTCGACCGTTTCTTCTATGGGCGTTGTGCTGTCGGGTGCGTGAATCTGATAGAGATCGACGTAGTCGGTACTGAGACGCTTGAGAGAGTCGTCAATAGCCTGCATCACGTACTTTTTGTTCACCCCGACATCGTTCGGGTTCGGGCCAACGGGGCTTCTACCTTTGGTTGCGAGAACTACTTCAGAACGCCGGGTCTTGATAAAGCGACCAACGTTTTCCTCAGACAAACCATCGCAGTAAGTGTTTGCCGTGTCGATAAAGTTCACGCCTTCGTCGAAAGCTGCCGACATGATGCGAAGCGAATCCTCGGCAGTTGTCTGTCCGCCGAAATTGTCAGATCCAACGCAGTATTCGGATATTTTGAGGCCTGTTTTTCCGAGTCTTACGTATTCCAATTGAAATGCTTCCCTTATTTCGCTGCACTGAATGCTGAAAGTGCGCCGGAGGTCTGTCCCGTATTGGGCGGGTAGTCCATCGGAGCATGTGATTCGAATTCATCGGCTAAAGCCCTTACTTCTGCCATGACCTCATCGGGTGCTGACTCGGACCACGCATCGAGAATTCCGTTGATCTGTTTGACGGTGCGGGAACCGAAAATCGGCGATGTAACACCCGGGAATTCAGATACCCACTGCAGTGCAAGGCGTACTACCGGTTGTCCGTGTTTCTCTCCTATTGCGGTAAGTTTCTCAACTGCGTCGAAAGACTTGTCATTAAAGTATCGTGACTTAAGAGATCCACCCTTGGAATCGTCGCGCTGGTCGAATTTTGATCCTGAAACTGCCTTGCCGGACTTTCCGTGCTTGCCTGTAAGCATTCCGCTGGCAAGTGGTGAGTAGGGCACCACAGCTATTCCGTGGGCGGCTGCAAATGGGATCATTTCCCTGCCGAGACTAGGCTGAAGAATGTTGAATACGCTTTGAATTGCTTCGAATCGGTAGAGATTCCGAACATCGGAAGTCCACAACGCTTTAGTCATTACCCATGTCGGGAAGTTCGATGCGGCTGCGTAGACGACCTTGCCTTGATGAATTAGGTCGTCGATGGCACGCAAGGTTTCTTCGACAGGCGTTTCCGAGTCCAGAGAATGGCAGTAGAGCAGATCAATTCGATCCGTTTGCAGCCTTCTCAATGATTCTTCTACTGCCCGGACTATATGGTACCGAGATGCACCAATATCGTTGACGCCCGCGCCAACACATGAACGGTACTTTGTTGCAAGTACCACCTCGTTGCGGCTTCCCGAGTCGGTAAGGTAGTTACCGATCATTGATTCTGAGCGACCCTCATTGTACGAATCCGATGTATCGACAAAGTTGATCCCGCCGTCGAGGGCAGTACCAAGAATCTCGTGTGCAGTCGGTTCGTCGCAGCCCCATTTATTTCCGTAGTTATCGGTTCCAAGGCAGATGTTCGAGACCTTCGTCCCGGTGCGGCCAAGCTTTACATATTCGATAGGAATTGTGATGTTTCCTGATTTATGAATTAGTGTTTTGTTTACCGGTGCTTGAGTTCAACCCAGCAGGATTCAGCAACAGATTTGTAGGCAGCATCGATAATTTATGCTGCCTTCATTCCATCATAGAAACTGGTTTCGACCAGCGATTGATCATTTGCGATGACCGCATCAACGAATCGCTTGTAAGGCTGATGATCTGAGGGAACACACAGTCTAGCGAACGTGCAGGATTTCGGCTGTGAATTGACAGCAAAGTCATTATGGAAATCACCAGAGAATTCAGATTTGAAGCCGTGTGAATTGAACTCGCTCACAAATTCGGTGGGCAACATATTCGAGGATAGGTATATGATCAGCGCTATTAACGCTAATCTATCAGTCTGTATCCGGGGTGGATTTTGGTTGCTGTGAACGGTCTACTGCCAGTCAGAGGAGCCAGTCGGGCGGAACGATTCCGCGATGATGCCGTATGCCTCACCATGAATGGCACCGCCCGGGAATACCTTGCCAGGATTAAATCGCTCTGAAAGTGAGGGGACCCCGATCGGTGCATCGGAGGGAGAGTCGCCGATGAATGCGGTGCGTAACCGGGCCATGGCCTCAAGGTCGTTTTCTGAGAACACCAGCGGCATGTACGTCTGTTTCTCGATACCGATGCCATGTTCACCTGAGAGTGCGCCACCTGCTGCAACGCAGGCCTCGAGAATCCTAGCCCCGGCAAGAATCGCCTGTTTCACTTCACTCGGATTTCGCTCGTCGAACAGAATCGCCGGGTGAATGTTGCCGTCACCTGCATGAAACACGTTGGCAACAGTAACGTTGAGCTCTGCGGTGATCTGATCGACTTGCTGAAGAACCTCTCCGAGTTTGGTCCTTGGGACTACGCCGTCGACCAGATAGTAGGTAGGGGCGATAGTTCCGTAAGCTCCAATAGCACCTTTTCGGGTCTCCCACAGTTTGGCACGGGTCTGTTCGTCATCGGCCTCACGGATCTCCATCGCACCGTTCTTGTTGCATATATCGAGCACTGCCTTAGTCTGCTCTTCAACCGATTCGATGAGGCCATCGACCTCGACAATGAGAACCGCCTGGGCCTCCGCAGGGTATCCGGGGTGGTAGAACGGCTCTACCGCGTCGATAGTCTTTCGATCCATCATCTCCAGCGCTGAAGGGACCATCCCGGCAGCAATGATCTCGGAAACGGTTTCTGAAGCGGCATCCATAGTTGTAAACGCCGCAAGCATGCTGTGGATGGTTTCCGGCTTCGGGAGTAGCCGAACGGCGATCTTGGTGATAATTCCGAACGTACCTTCCGAACCCACAAATGCTCCACGCAGGTCGTAGCCCGTTGTTTCGCGCTGTGGTCCGCCAAGCCAGACAAGTGACCCATCAGCAAGGACCACTTCGAGTCCGAGTACGTGGTTCGTTGTTACTCCCAGAGCCAAACAGTGAGGTCCACCTGCGTTTTCGCCGACGTTGCCGCCAATGGTGCAGGTCTTTTGACTTGCTGGATCGGGGGCGTAAAACAGTCCTAGGTGGCTGACTTTTTCCGAGAGATGAAGATTGATCATGCCCGGCTCGACAATCGCAATCCGGTTTTCGGCATCGACTTCGAGAAGTTTGGTCAGCCTGGTCAGGGCGATTACCACTGAGTTTCGTAGTGGGACAGCACCGCCAGACAGGCTTGTCCCGGCGCCTCTGGCAACGATGTATGCGCCGTGTCGATTCGCAATGCGAACAACTTCGGCGACCTCGTCGGCTGAGGCCGGCAAAACGACTGCGCTGGGGGTGGCTTTGTCGATCGAGCCGTCGTATTCGTACACCAGTAGGTCTTCGGGCTTCCAGATCACATACTGGTCGCCAACTGTGTTTGAGAGTTCCGAGGTAAGAGAAGTCTCGGGAAAATTGTCTGGTGTCATAGAAATATTGTGGCACGCGTTGAGGGAAGTTACCAAGCCCTAGAAAATTGTTCCCACTCTGTTCCCATATCTGCCATTTCGTTTACCTCGTTCGGGGGTTGGAGATACCGTGTGTGCGGCGTTTTGCGATCGCGTGCAGTGACTCGATAATTGATGGCACATAATCTATTCCCGCCGGGAGCGAGTAACAATACGCACCGGAGCGAATATTTCGGTTGACCGTCGGGCTTTATTGAAGAATAGAATTCTGCTACGAAATCTTCATATTCAGGAATTGATTTTGATGAATACGCTAAATATGAATGTCATGAACCGACACTGAGCAGGAATGAATGACTACATCGAACTGGCGAACACGTGCAGGAACCACATTTCAGACTGAAAAACGACCTGTTTCGGGTTCGAAAGGTATGGTGGTGACGAATCATCCGCTGGGTTCGGCTGCGGGTAGTGAGATGCTGTTGGCGGGCGGGAACGCCATCGACGCGACCGTCGCCTCGCTTTTTGCCCTCTCAGTTGTTGAACCGATGATGGTCGGCATTTTTGGCGGTGGTCACATGAACGTGCGACTGGCAAATGGCGAGCATCACGTAATTGATGGATACGCTACCGCCCCGGCTGCATCGACCGAGGATATGTACATTCCGATCGCCGATTCGGGTCCTGATTATCTGAAAAGCGTTGGCGATGCCAGTTCGATCGGATACCTAGCGATTGGCGTACCGGGTAACTTGAAGGCCTGGACCGAAGCTTTGGAAACGTGGGGAACGTTATCGCTGGCAGAAGTAATGGAGCCTGCAATTCGGTTTGCAACCCGCGGCTTCAAGGTAAGCGGGTACCTGCACGAAGCAATTGCCCCCCTTGAAGAAGTGATGCGTAGGTTCCCAGAAACTGCTGCCACATATATGCCAAACGGTGTTGCGTTGGAAACAGGTGCACATCTCGATCGATCAGATTACGCACGAACGTTGCGAGCCATAGCTGAAAACGGACCAGATCACCTCTATAACGGTGATCTGGGTGAAATTGTCTGCGACTATCTAGGTCGAAACGACGGAATCATTACGACTCAGGATCTTGCAGACTACCGGACGATTCTGCGAACTCCCATTACCGGTCATTACAGGGTCTACGAACTGTTCGGCCCACCTCCGCCATCGGCTGCAGGAGTACACATCACTGAGATGCTGAACATACTCGAGGAGTTCGACGTTGCTTCTATGGGATTCGGGACTGCCGATTCGATACATCTCCTCCTGGAGTCGATGAAGAAGGCGTTCGCAGATCGCAACCGCTACACAGGCGATCCTGACTTCGTGGAAGTACCAGTGGATCGCCTGATCGCCAAGCACTATGTGGAAGAATTTATTGATCAGATCGATCTGGCAATGGCGTCACCGGAAATTGCTCCGGGTTCGGACGAACCCGAACACACAACTCACGTTACGGTCGCCGACTCCGATGGCAACGTCGTTTCGGCCACACAGACCATCAACGAACTTTTCGGATCGAAAGTGACGGTTCCGGGAACAGGAATGCTGTTGAACAACACTCAACAGATGTTCGATCCGCACCCCGGGAACACGCTTTCTGTTCAGCCTGGCAAGCGAGTTACAAGCAGCATGGCGCCTATGATCGTGATGCGAGACGGGCTTCCTGAGTTTGCCGTTGGGCTTCCTGGCGGGGTACGGATATTCACCACTGTGTTGCAGGCAATCGTAAATATCATTGATCACCAAATGACGGCTCAAGAAGCTGTCGATGCACCACGTGTTTGGACACAGGGGCAGGAAGTCGAGATAGAACTTGGTGTGCCAGAATCAGTACTCTCCGAGGTAGCAGCCAAAGGCCACAGAGTGATACCGGTCGAAGCGATTGGCGGCGGCATGAGTATTGTGCGGTTCGAGGCTGGTGGCTCGCTGTCGGGTGCTGCATGCTGGCGAGCTGACGGTCATGCCGTTGGCATTGGTGGCGGATTCGCCAAGCCGGGAGTTAAATTCCGACCGCTGGCGACTGACAGGGAATCATCTGAGCAAGATGCAGTTGAAGCATCGACTTCATCTGACATTGAGCGAGTTGAAGAGCAAACATCCGGAGATCAAGCTTGAACGTCCCGAACCATCAACTTCGCTGTGTCGACTGTTCGGTATTGCAAGAGCCATCAGTAAAAGACCTGTACTGCGCTGACTGTGGTGGTTTGTTTGCGGTCGAATATCAGGAAAGCCCGGACGGAATGCAACCATGCATGCCAATGGACAACCCCTCGATGGCGAATTCACTTGGCGAAGGAGATACACCTCTCGTCCTGTTGGAAAAAACAGGGGACGCGCTCGGATTGGACTCACTCTGGGCAAAGCTGGAGTTCATGGCACCGACCGGCTCGTTCAAGGACCGCGGATCAGTGATTCTCACTTCAATGGGAGTCGAACTGGGTGTTACCGAATTTATCGAAGACTCATCTGGTAACGCGGGTGCGTCGCTCTCTGCCTATGCCGCGGCTGCCGGGCTTAAAGCACATGTTTTCGCACCTGCAAGCGCAGCAAGGGGGAAGCTCGATCAGATTCAGGTCTTTGGGGCGTGCTTGCACAAAATTGAAGGAGCACGACAGGCGGCAACTGAGGCAGCAGAAGGGTTCGTGAGAGAACGTGGGCTCGTATACATGTCGCACAACCTGAGTCCGTATTTCTCTGAAGGGATGAAGGCGGCGAGTTACGAGATAGTAGAAGTGATAGGCGGTGACATTGATCACGTCGTACTTCCGGTCGGGAACGGATCGTTGTTGATCGGAATGGTTCGTGGCTACCGAGAATTATTTGAAGCCGGAGTAGTGAGCAGCATTCCAAGATTCCACGCTGTGCAGGTAGAGGCAGTGTGTCCTCTGGTTGCGGCCCTGAACGGAGAAGAGTGGTCGCAGGATGACGTGAAGCCAACAAAGGCCTCAGGAATCGCTGTATCCAAGCCACCGAGAATTGCTGAGATGATTGAGGTGATCAAATCGACGAACGGCACGGGTACGACCGTGTCAGAAGAATCCTTAACCGAGTGGCAGGAAATATTGGCATCCGCAGAGGGCATATTCGTAGAGATGACCTCGGCGGGTGCATTTGCTGGACTCGAAAAGCTGATCGAGTCGGGTGAGATAAGCCGAGACTCGAACGTCTGCGTTCCGATTACAGGCTCAGGGTTGAAAGAACCTTTGAAATAGGATCGTCTGTCCTACGAGTAGCTGGTCAGCCACTAGCTGTTCATCTTAGTGAAGAGGTTCCTGAATCCATCGATAGAACCTTCGATTACCCAATCATCGACGCAGTACGATGCCCGGAAGAATCCGGGAGTGCCAAATCCTACGCCCGGTACCACGAGAACTAACTCTTTCTGCAATTGAGCGACGAATTCAGTGTCGTCTGGAATAGGTGATTTCGGAAACACATAAAACGCGCCGTCGGGTTGCACACACTCGTAGCCGATTTTGGTGAGAGCGTTGTAAAGCAGATCACGTTTTTTACGGTAGATATTGATATCTACCGTTGCACGCTGAATGCTCGCTACGGCACGCTGCATTAGAGCGGGGGCATTTACGAATCCCAGAGTGCGTAGCGAAAAGTTTAGTGCGTCGGCAAGTTCGGTCTTGCCGGGATCACCGGGATTAATCGCTATGTAACCGATTCGCTCACCGGCTAGCCCGAGATCCTTGGAGTGTGATGTCGCCACGATTGAGCGTGGATGGTGTTCGAAGATGAACGGATAGGGTGTATCGGTGTAAATCAACTTGCGGTAGGGCTCATCGGAGATCAGATATATCTCGGAGCCGTGTTCCTCTTCGGCTCGCTGGAGGGCGGCTGATATTGCTGCAATCGACGACTCGGGGTATATAACGCCGGTGGGGTTGTTTGGTGAGTTGACAATTACTGCCCGGGTGCGAGGCCCAATCGCCGCTTCGAGTGACTCGATATCGGGCAACCAGTTTTCGTCGCAGGTCGCAATTTTGCTCACACCGGTCTGGTGAGCAACGTAGAAGGTGTACTCGGCGAAGAACGGAGCGATCAAAACAACCTCATCAACTTCATCGAGGATCGAACGAAGAATCGTGTTGATTGCTCCGGCAGCACCAACAGTCATCAGAATCTCAGCACCGGTAACAGGCACACCTGATTCTTCGGCTAGTACTTCAGCCACGCTTGCTCGGACCTCCGGAAAACCAGCATTTGGCATGTATCTGTGGGTATTCGGGGTTTCGTCGGCGACTAAACGAGCCATTTCAGCTCGAAATTCATCCGGTGGTTCCAGAAGCGGGTTACCCAGAGAGAGATCAAACACGTTTTCAGAACCATGGATATTTCGCAGTTCGATGCCTTGTTCGAACATCCTACGAATCCACGAACTGTTGTTCATCTGTTCTCGAACTTTTCGAGAGATCGCCATCAGTGGTTCCTCGGGGAGTTATTTTGATTCTGGATCGGACTGTTTTTCCGAGTCTTCTTCAGACCCTGATCTAGGCTCGGACTCTGAATCTATTTTTTTTTCTTCATAAGGTTTGGACTTGTGATCATTGGTCTTCGTACCAATCTTAAAAAAGTCCTTCATGAATTTTGGTCCGCCAGAATACGGGTTGTACACGACGTATGTTCCGGCGATCTTGTCATGCCAGCCCTGCCGTTTGGGATCGAATATCAACCAGATAATGCCGATACCAGCAGCGAGAAACGATACAAGTTTTCCAATCATCTCTCGCGGGATGGCGGCTGGACCTGGTGTTCGCCCATCTGAATCGACAACTACGATTCCTGCGACCCATTTTCCGGGCGTTCGGCCCCAGATGATTGTAGGAAGGATGAAGTAACCAAGTAAAAATACGATATTGGGAGCAACTGACTCGTTGCTGAATATCGCGCCGCCCGCACGGGGTGCCACAGTGTAGATGATCATCATCAACAGACCGAGGTCGATCGTAAACGCGTAGAGACGGGTCATCGGGCCAGCGAAGACCATCGGGTATATGGTCGGGGCATCTGGCTTCTCGGGCCTCTTCTTCGACTCGTCTTTTTTATCGGACTTGGACTGCAAATCAGCCTTGTACTGAGAAGTGGCAGCGTGCTGGCGTGGGTTGCGTCGTTTTTTAGTTCCTGAAGGCATATATAGCCAATATTACGGCTCAGTTTCTTCCACGGCACTACAAACCGGAATTAGAATCGGCGCCAGATTCTCTGATTACGAATATATAGTTCGTAAACCTCAAACAGACCGGCAAGCGGGAGACCATCAAATGGCAGGCAGGCTCGAAGGCAAGATTGCACACATTACAGGCGGTGGCTCAGGTCTAGGCGATGCGATAGCGCACTTGTTCGCTAGAGAGGGCGCCAGAGTGGCCGTATCGGATCTGAAGCTGGAGACCGCACAGCGTGTCGCAGACTCGGTCGTTGCAGCTGGTGGTGATGCGGTTGCTTTCGCAGGTGATGTATCTGATCGCAATCAGTGCGAGAGCTTGGTGGCTGATACGGTCGGTAAGTTGGGTGGGATTGACGTGCTGATCAACAGCGCCGGTGTAACACCGAGATACGCGCCGAAGGAATGGGATTTTGAACAGACGTGGGATTGGGTGGTAAGCATTAATCTAAAAGGATCAATGATGATGTCTCGATTTGCCGTTGCTGAGATGCGGAAGCATGGCTCGGGCTCGATAGTTAATCTGGCATCGATCATTGGCCTTGTTGGCTACGCGCAGGGAATCAGTGATGGATTCAACCCGTATCCGCATGCCAAAGGTGGGGTTGTCCAGATGACGCGAGACATGAGCATCGCTCTTGCGAAAGAGGGAATTCGAGTTAACTCACTTTGTCCCGGTTTCACTTACACGCCGCTCGTAACCACCCTCGTCGAAGATGCAGATATGCACGAACATTTGAAGTCCCTCCACCCGATGGGTCGATTAGGCGAGGCGAACGAAATTGCCAACGCTGCGCTGTTTCTGGCGTCGGACGAAGCTTCGTTCATCACCGGCGTAAACCTACCAGTGGACGGCGGCTACACCGCCCAATAGTGCCATTGGCACGTTTTCTCCGGCAGGGTTTGTGTTGGCGGAATCGACGCGAGCCACGGGACCGCTGCATCGGCGTCTTTCAACGCTTCGATCAACTCCCCTGGTTAGCCAGTCGGATCGGCGACCACCACATTCACGCCGTCATCGGCGTGTTTGTTGAGCAGGTCCCATCGTCGTTTGTGTTCTGCTGTAGAAAGATTCGCGAGAAAAGCTATTGTTGGCATTTGTTGATCAGTGCTTCGGTTGCTGAAGATATTTGTTTGCGCGTGTAATTAGACGGTCGAGCAGTCTAGCGTCGATGTTTGTTCGTTGGGGTGAGGAATTGCTATTGAACAGGTCGTCCCACAAGAAGCCCGGACTTGTAGACGTCTTTGACATCCCAGAGTGCGTTCAGCTCCGTTGTCGGGTCACCACCGACAATCAGGACATCTCCGGGGCGGCCAACCGCTAGAGTACCTGCCTGGTCGCCAACTGCAATCGACTCGGCTGCGTGGCTCATGCCCGTCACCAACGCCTCTGTGTTTGAAAGACCGGCCTTGGTCAGAGCGACCATCTCTTTCACGAATTCGCCCGGCGGGTATGCTCCCCATGGCGAGTCGCTACCAGCGATCATCCTCACACCCATCTTGATCATGCGCGTAACGGACTTGTTGCGGGTTTCGAGTGTTCGCTTCGACGCGTCGATGCTCGCTTGCTCTTCTTTTGTGAGCCAGCCACGGTCGTATCCGACACGCTCAGTGTGTTCAATGCCAGCCTGAATAACGTGAAGAGTGGGATTCACCCACGCCTTTGCGGCGGCGAGTTGCTCAGCGAGCGGTTCACTGAACTCGTACATTCCGGTTTCATTCTCAAAAACACAGTGGATGATCATGTCAACTCCGGCGTCGACGGAGTTCTGGATCCCCTGCATCGACGCACAGTGCGCCGCAGTGAGCTTGCCGAACTTGTGCGCTTCCTCGACAATCACCGTCATTTCTTCGAGCGTGTACGACGGCCTGCTGGCGTCTGACGACCATGTCGAGCCTCCGGTTGCCATGATCTTGATGAAGTCGGCACCTTCTTTGACGAGTTTTCGAACCTCGGCTCGAACGCCATCAACTCCGTCAGCTTCCGATCCGCAGTACCAGAAGTGACCACCAGTGATCGTGATTGGTCGGCCGGAGATGACCATTTCGGGGCCTTCCGACAGTCCTCGGTGGATGCCTTCTTTGAGTGAGAATCCGACCTTGTTCTTCGCTCCGTTTTCGCGGGCGGTTGTTACACCAGCGTGAAGAAATGTTCTGGCATTTTGGAGGGCCCGCATCAACAGCACATCATCTTGCTCAGCGCCTGTGATGTCGCCGTGTGTTCCATCCCCGGGGGCCATCATGTGAGTATGGCCGTCTACGAGACCGGGAAGGATCGTCGAATCGCCGTAGTTCTTGACTATCAGCTTTGAGCCGTCTGGTGCCGCCAACTCACCCGCTGGACCGATATCCAAGATTTGATTTCCATCAAGTAAAACAGCCTGCCCCTTGCTCGGTGCTGCTCCGGTTCCGTCAAATATTCGTGCCGCTTTGATGATTGTGTAGTTGTTGGGTGATGATCCTGTAGGCAAGTGCTTGTCTCCGGAATGAACGCTGTGATACGAAGCAATGTGCAAGGTTGTCTCACAACGAAGAGAATCACGCAATCGGGAAGGGCGCCGGAGAGAGGCTAAATGACGTCGAGTTCAACGAGGGCAATTTCAAGATGGGATTGCGATCTGAACCGGTGTCCGATCATTCCAGCGGTTTCAGCGCCTTCGATGTTTGCAGCCAGATCATCGATGAATAATATGTTTCTCGCCGCTACGGCGGAGTGTTGTATCAGCACGTCGTAGAAAGACGGTTCTGGTTTCATGACTCCAACTTCGTAAGAAACGATGACTGGATCGAGCGACGAACTGAACGGGAGAAATCGCTCGGCAGACTTCCAGTGGGGTTCGCTGGTGTTGGAAACGAGTGCGAGGCGGTGTGTCTCAGCTAAACTCTCGACGAGAGAAAACATGCTTTCGGCGGGGATCAGCGCACTGTCATAGAGGTCAGTAAATTCATCGAGTGGCATATCGATCCCGAGATTCGAAATCGCCCGTAAAGCATGCTCAGTGAACGTCATCTCCCCGCTTTCGAATTGCAACTTGCGAATCTGGCTGAAAACGATTCCGTAAACCTCTTCCCACGGTTTATCGCAAAGTGCAGAAATCTTCTTCGATGCGGTTGTTTCGTCGACTGTGCAAAGTACGTTACCGAGATCGAACGCCACTAACTCGATATCGGCGCTCAATGTTGCACCGGAACGCCTGCAGTGTGGACACGCAGGCTATACAACGAGGTTCTGGCGGTGACGAACATTGTTCTGTTGTCACTGCCTCCCCATCCAAGATTCGCGGGTAGTTCCGGTAGTTCGAGTAAACCCAGATAGTTTTCGAGTGAGTCCCAGATCCATATTCCACCAGGTCCGGTGCAGAAAATATTTCCGTCTGCGTCGAGCTTCAGTCCATCGGGAACACTATCGAGTTCACCAGCCGGACCATATGGCATGTCGTGGACGCGTCGGCTGTTGCTGAGAGTTCCGTCAGATGCGACCTTAGTGGGCTCGATTGATTCGAATAGGTCGTTGATTTCGGTCAAGTTGCACTCCGAGATTCGTATTTGCGGCTCAGTAGAACCGTAAAGAAAAGGAGTGTACGCCGGTGGTGTGTATCTGGACGCTATTTACCCTGTAATTCGGTACTTTCCGAGATGTGCGCGAGCATGTGTTGGAGTTCTTTGGTTGTGGCATCCACGGGTGGGTCTGCTCCCAATTTTTCGAGAAGGGCTCTCAAATATTCGGGATCGTCCGAGCTTTTCCCACCGATGCTGATCTGCTTTGCCGACTCAGCGTTCAAGATCGCTTCGGCCTTTTCGGGGAAGATCTCCGCAAGTTCTTCGGGTGGTAGTGCCTTGAGTACCTCAGGGGGGAGGTTTTTCGGATCCAACTCTTTTGTACTTGACGCCTCAGCGCTGAGAGAACCGTCGTTCGTGGATTTGCTCTGTATCGTTGCGAACGTGATGCCAACGATCAATCCGGAAAATACAGCGGCTACGACAATAATTTTCAAAATTTCCGTCCGAATCACAGCTCTTTACAGTAACTTACTCGTGTCTGAGTGCCTCGATCGGGTTTAGAGACGCAGCTCGCACAGCAGGGTAGATACCAAAGAATAAGCCTACTGCGACAGAAACGACGAGAGCGAGGGCAGCGATCTGCGTTTCGATCACAGTTTCGATTACATCACCCGAAACGGTCGCTCCGTTTCCGAAGTACGCAATTGCCCACCCGGCAAACACTCCCAGTACCCCGCCGCCAAACGTCATCAGAACGGCCTCGGCGACGAACTGGAACAGGATGTCACGCTTTTTGGCACCAACCGCACGTCGAATCCCAATCTCTCTCGTGCGTTCAGTGACTGAAACCAGCATGATGTTCATCACTCCGATTCCGCCTACGAGGAGCGAGATTCCAGCGATAGAGCCCAAGAGGATCACGAATGTGCCCTGAGTGCCTTCCAGAGTTTCGATTGTGTCCTGTTGGGTGGTGATCAGGAAATCATCATCATCGTCGACATTGAGTTCGTGCCGTAACCTCAAGACTGTTGAGATACCTAGGCGGGCATCGTCCACGGCAGCTTCGGATTCGCTAAGAACGTTGATCGACGAAACTGAAATAGACTCGAGGAGTCCGGTGCCGTTATTCAAACGATAGTGAGCGGTCGTTATCGGCACGAGAACAGAGTTGTCAGGATTGAATATGGTCCCCTGCTGACTTTCCAGAACTCCGATCACTGTGAATTCACGCCCGGCAATTTTCAGTTTGACTCCTATCGGGTCGCGTGATCCGAAAAGAGTTTCGCTTGACTCTGATCCTAGAACTGTAACCATCGAAATGTTCTGGACGTCGGCATTTGAAATGTTGCGTCCGGACGCAACGACGAGATTTCTGGCTTCGAGGTATTCGGCGGTCACTCCAACACCGGTTACGAAAGTGTTTTCTCTACCAAACTCAGCGGTTCCAGAAAATGAATTCTCTGGTGCAACAAGCTTTACATCCGGCGTGAATATATCGTCTTTTAGTGCAAGTGCATCGCCGAAAGAAAGCACATCCGAGTTTCCACCACCGCCGAAAAATACGAACCTGAGAGCTTGTGCCCCGGGGCGAACAGTTATCAAATCTGTCCCAAGATCAGCGATTCTTGCCGTGACAGATACTTGGGCACCACGACCGACAGCCATCATCGTGATCACAGACGATACTCCGATGACTATTCCGAGTAGGGTCAGGCTCGCCCGAAGCTTGTTAGCTCCAAGTGAACCCAGCGCGGTCGATAACAGGAGCGCAAAACTCACGTGCTGGGCTCGTTATACGCGAATTTATTTTGATTGACTTTACGATCTTCAACAATCAATCCGTCTCTAAATGCCACGATACGTTTCGCAGCATCTGCGACTTCGGGGTCATGAGTGACTATTACGATGGTCTTGCCATCGTCGTCGTTTAGTGACTGAAGCATCGCAATGACTTCTTTGCTCGACTTGGTGTCGAGATTGCCTGTCGGTTCGTCGGCAAGAATCAAATCAGGATTCTTGACGAGGGCTCGAGCGATGCCGACCCGTTGTTGCTCACCTCCAGATAGCTGTAGTGGGCGATGATCGTACCTATCCTGAAGTCCTACTCTATCGAGAGCGGTTTTAGCGGCTTGTTTTCGGGCCTTTCCGCTTATTCCACCGGAGTACTTGAGAGGCAATTCAACGTTGCTGAGCGCCGATTCGCGAGGAAGTAGGTTGTAACTCTGGAACACGAATCCGAGTTGATGAGAACGTGTCTCTGCTAACTTGTCGTCCGAAAAACCTGCAACATCGTTCCCGTTCAGAAAAAACGAGCCCAAAGAAGGGGTGTCAAGGCACCCTAGTGTGTTCATTAGTGTCGACTTGCCGGAACCTGATGGACCGATGATCGCAACCATCTCACCCTGCTCGATGGTCAGGTTTATCCCGTTGAGCGCGTTGACGATCTGAGTACCGACATGAAATTCGCGGGTGACGTTCGTTAGTTCAATCACTGGCACTGGTGGGGTGATTGGTGTGGTCATTGGCCTCCTCCACTGCCTTGACCACCTCGACCGCCTCCGGCTGGACCAGTGAAGCCACCGCCGCCAGCGGGAATTCGGATCGCACCACCTCCACCTCGACCAAAGAACTGCTGGAAGGGATCGACTTGTTCATCTGCCACAGTCATCAATACTTCTTGTCCCTCAGACAGGCCTAACTCGACAACTACCCAGAAGTCATCGCTGGCTCCCAGACTTACGTTTGTTGTCACAAACCCTTCGTCAGAAACGACATCGACTGTTGGCTGCTCGAACCCACCTCCAACTGCCTGTAGTGGGATGAGCAGGGCGTTATCAATTCTGTTTAGAACGATCGTCGCTGTTGCACTTAACCCCTCTATAAGTTCGAGACCCTCAGGTGGAGTCAGGGTGATAATCAGCGGGAATTCGATAACACCCTGCTGGTTCACACCATCTCCGATCTCGTCAATTACCCCTTCAAGAACTTGATCGGGCAGCGCATCGAGAATTACCGATACATCGTCCCCGAGTTTGAGTGATAGGACATCGATCTCGTCAATCGAGCCTTCAACTGTCACAATACTGGGATCGAGAATGTCGATCGTAGCTGTGTTTCGGTTCACCGGATCACCCGGTGCAACAGAAATAGAAGTAACCACGCCATCGAAGGGTGCCACCAGTACGGCCCCAGTCAATTCATCGTTAGCCTGATCCAGTTGGGCGCTTGCCACATTGACTGCAGCCGTTGCCAGATTGATCTGAAGCAGGTGGATATCATCGATTTCGGCGAGGGTAGCTTCAGAATCCTTTTCCATTTCGAGCAATTTGCGCAGCGTCGCTGCAAGTGCATTGATGTCGATGTCATTAACGGTCTCGACAATATCTTCAACGGCTGCTGCGATATCGTCTTGAGCGGCGCTGATTAGAACCTGATGATCTTTCGCTGCTGTTATCTCATCGGACTGAGCGGTGCTGATTAGATTATGGTGATAATACGATGCCGATAACTAATCGTCAAGAGCTTCACTGAATAGATATTGGTGATAAAACGAAGCATAAAACAAATCATAAAAAACATC
>CAYTAO010000022.1:22671-30391 GCA_964435915.1 uncultured Dehalococcoidales bacterium | reverse complement strand
TTGTGTAAACATCTAGTTATTCCCCTTATTAGCTAGCACAGCTAAATCCTGAAGTTAGCCGATCGAATCTGATCTGAAGTGCCGTAGAGTCCGAGCCCGTAGCGGTCAATGAGATTTGAGTCTCAGAATCGGCACAGGTCCAAGCACCAATCAGCCCACCCGATGCATTTCCACCAGAAACATCAGAGGTCAAAAAGCCCACGAATCTTCCGTCTCCACCATCAATGGTTAGAGCGCCGTTGCTTAGCGGGGCATAAGTCTGGCCTGGATTACCCAGCTGTTGAAGCTGGTAAGTCAGATCGACTGTCTCCTGCGGTGTGTCGCCGTTCTGTGGCTGCCAGAACATGACGACGTTTGCGCCATTGTAGTCAAAGGTCATCAGACCCTGAGCTTCATCGGCGACCGTTTCGGTCCAGCCATTGATACGCAGGTTCGCTGTTGCAAACGTGGCATCCTGATCAAGCTCGACTTTGAAGCCGTACTTGTCGTATACGTTCGTAAGCGGTTCTGGAGTTGCCGTTGGTCCTGGAGTTGCCGTTGGTTCTGGGGTTTCCGTTGGCTCTGGGGTTTCCGTTGGCTCCGCAGTTGCCGTTGGCTCCGCAGTTGCCGTTGGCTCCGCAGTTGCCGTTGGCTTCTCGGGAACGACCGGTGCTTTTGTGGCCGTTGGAGCAGGGACACTCGTTGCAACCGGGGCTGTTGTGGCTGTTGGATCAGGGACACTCGTTTCAGCAGGAAGGCTCGTCGGTTCAGCGGCAACTTTTGCGGTCGGAACGGTTGCAGTGGGAACAATGTCAGCGACGGCGGTTGCCACTGGCGATTTCGATCCACCAGAAGAACAACCTGCCACGACTAATAGTAGTAATGAAAGTAATGAAGCGACTAACCCCAAAGTAATTGGACCTCGCGCTGGTTTTAGAAATAAACCCTTCAACACTATTACCTACTTCATTCAACAATCCGCATACATATATGCGGTCAAAAAATCGAATAATCAGACTGTGCGTCCAAGCAAAATTAGCCTGACCCAAACCCCGGACACGACAGTGTAACATTCCCGACTTGGGCAACAGAGGCGGCAGACCGTGATGAGGATTTAGTCAATTCGATTAAGGCAATCACCCAGCTTTAATGAACTTTTGCGATCGGAAGCGAAGGCAATGCGCAGTAAAAATGCAGTACGTTCGAGTTCTTTCGCTCATTCAAAGAGAATCTAACCCAAAGAGCTCATACCCGCCGATCTCTCTATTATCTAGACCCGCAATGTGTTCCATTTTTGCTGACGGCAGACAGTCAGGCTTGCGCCTGCTCCACCCAGGATTTCAGGACTGAGGTGGCCTCGGCCTCGATGTCTTCATCGGCATGGCGGGGCGGTCCCAGGTGCTCCGGATGGAGAAATCCGGTGTACCCTGCCGCAATCAGTGCCTTGAGGATGGCCGGAAAATCGAGGTTCCCAGTGCCGGGGAAGACTTCCAGAGCTTCAGGCCACCGGCCTACAAGATCACGGATTTGCACGAAATTGATCTTACCTTTGAACCGCTCGATCACGGCCAGTGGGTCCCCACCTGTGATGTACAGTCCGGTGCACAACGCGTAGCCGTGAAATTCGCCCGGGACCGCCTCGACAATGCGATTGACATGCTCGGCGGTGCGAACAAGGTATGGTCCACCCCATTCTTCTGGCCTGTACGCACGGTAATCGGCCGCAGTAACACCGTCAATCAGGGCCGATTCCCTGAGCGGGAGCTGCAGGCAGCGCCATATACCGTGGTTCGCAATCCCGACCCTCGATTTCGCAGCCTGCGGAACGATTTCACGAAATATCTCCAGCATTCCGTCCCAGTACCGATTGTCCTCTGCCGGGTCTGCCGGCTCAGGAACGTCGACGTAATGCAACTGGCGGGGGATCTGGAGTTCGCCCTGCACTTCCAGAGTCCGGAGCATCCCGTCGATCTCACGTCGGTGAGAGGTTGGATCTAGCACAAGGGCCGCATCGTCACCGAACCACTGGATTAACGCAGCAATGGTGATACCAGCGTCGGCAAGCCTGCCCTGCATTTCTCGCAGCTCGGCCAGATCTGGGGCACGGCTTTTCTCAAAGCCCGGCAGCGACGCTGCCCTTAACGTCAACAGGCTCACATCAAGCTTTTTACACCTCGCGATTACCTTGTCGACATCGGTCATCGATGTAACGAGACCTACTTCCAGTGTCATGAGTTCACTCCGAGGACACGCGCCAGGTTGCCACCCAGAATCGCAGAAGTCTGCTCTTCATCTAGGGAATCCATGTAGTCGCGAAACATCATTGGCCCCATTTCGATTGGAGAATAAGGTCCGTTGGTGCCCATAAGGATGCGGTCAGCCCCAACCGCGTCGATAGCCTCCTGAATAACAACCCGCCTGAATACCGATGCGCTTTCTGCCACGGTATTGGGAGCTCGTTTCATTGCGCTAACAAGTAGGTGTTCCTGTTCCGGGTAGCCCATGTGGCCGATGATGAAGGTGGTGTCGGGGAAGTCGATGGCAATATCAGCTACCATTTCTGGTGTACAGGTTTCACCCCTAGCGTCACCGGTGTGGAACAGGACCGGTATTCTTAGCTCTGACACAACCTCCATGACCGGGTCCACCAGTGCACGATCGTCGAGGCGGTAGTCATCGTCAAGTGTGTTCATCTTCACTGCATGCAGGCCACGGTCCTCGATCCAGTAACGCAGTTCATCGAGCGCCACCTGCCCGCGGCGTGGCTTTACGCGGGCATATCCGAAAAACCTGTCAGGATGCGACTTTACAGCCTGAGCAATAATTTCCAGGCCTGGCTTGAAATCGTCCGGTGCACCAACCCCGGGGGGTGCCACAAGAGTTCCCTGCATACCGCAGCCATCCATAATGCGTAGCCACTCATCCGGTCCGAGAAACTGTGGTACCCCGTATGTAGCGAACTGATCGTTGTGGCCGAGGTATCCATGGGCGTCGTATATCATCGTACCCTCCTTGAGCGGTTACTTTGCGGGTTGGTGGCCCGATCCGCCAGCACCGATGCGATTCGGTCACCTACTGTCTTGGCCTCACCTTTCGCCAGGCAGTTTACGGCCAGCAGCATCGTTCCTCCCACAACCCGGGTCCATATCGAGGGCGAACCTGATTTCAGGTCATCCACCAACTCTTCGAGGTTTATTCCTGAAAGGGCGGGTTCCAGGTCCAGCATCAAGCCGTAAGAGGATCCACCCACCGTCATCCGCACGGCGTTCGTCGTCAGTCCAGGGATCGATTTCAGGCTGTTTTGCATGATGTCGATTTGCTGGTCATATTCAGCGAATCGCTGCTCGTGATCGGTCGTGAGCCACTCACGTACTGCTGCGACGACACCGATCATCTCCTGTCGATCGACCTTGTGGGGCCGACCCCAGGCCCGAAGTCCGAGCGACTCGAAAGCGACAAAGCTATGGCGCTTCAACAAGTCAATCCACTCTTTCTTGCCTGCGACAAAGCCAGTTGAGTGGGGGGCACCGATATATTTCGCGCCGTAGCAAACAAAATCGGCCCCGGCTAGCGCGTACTTTGACAGGTTGCCGGTCGGGAAGACCTGACCCGCGGCGTCAACGATCAGGGGTTTATTGTGCTCGTGGGCCACACTCAATATCTCGTCAAAACCCAGTATCGTGTCGTCACGGGCGCGCTCATCGGCCACGTAGTGCACCGCCGCTGTGTTCGGACCGATTGCCCGGGCTAGGGCTTCCGCGGTCGTGCCCGGCACGGCGTCTGCGTCCGCCTTGTGCGCAGGCCCGAGCGCAGGCTGGTATTCGCCTTCTCCCGGCACCCGGCCGCCGGTTACTTCAACCAGTACGCCGCCCGCAAGCTCCAGACACCGGTCGTATGAATAGCGCTGTCGCTTCTGGATCAAAATCTCGTTTGGCAACCCATCCGTAATCGGAATGCGGGCGAGTGCATCGGCATCGTCCCGGGCTATACACGTTGCTGAGGCAAGGCTGAGCGCCGAGCCTGCGCCAGACGTGATCCACGCTGCTTCCACTCCCAGCATCTCGGCAACTGCCTGGGACGCTTTCTCCGCTACCTGCAGCAGGGGAGCGTATGAATCGCTCGCGCTCTCCATGGCTGCCCGGACTTCAGGAGTAGCTGTCGATCCGCCCAGGACCGAAACGTTACCGATTGCATTGATAACCGGCTCGACTTCGATGCCGCGGTACATCGAACCCCAATCGTTATCTTTGATCGATTTCATTGTTTGTCTGTCTCGAGACCCGCTTTGGTACTCTCCAGGGGCCGATGATCAGGCCAGATCGAAAATACGTTCAAAATTGCCGCCGGTGACCAGTGCCTTCTCTTCGGCTGACAACCGGTTCATGTGCTTTTGGATCATGATGCGCGGTAGTTCAATCGGTGCGTAAGGGCCGTTCGATCCCATCAACACCCGCTCTGCACCAACAACGTCGATCACATCCTGGATAAATTGAGGCTTGAACACACCAGCGGTTTCACATACAGTGTTTGCCGCCCGCTCCATCGCCGGTACAACTTCCTCAGTAGAACCGGGGAACCCGTTTACTCCCCCGAACCCCATGTGACCTATGATGAATGTCGTGTCCGGATAGTCGACGGCAATGTCGGCAACCATGTTCGGTGTGCAGGTAGCGTAATGGGTATCTCCCGTGTGGAAGAAAACAACAATCCCGAGCTCTGCTGCAGCGTCCATAACAGGGTCGAGCAAACGGCGGTCATCCAGACGATAGTCATCGTCCTGAGAGTTTAGTTTCAAGGCACGGAAACCCTGTTCCGTTACCCTTCGGCGCAGTACATCAATCGCGAGGGCGCCCTGCCTCGGCTTAACCCTGCAGAACCCAAACAGTCGCGCAGGGTATTTATCGACGGCTCGGGCGATCCGGTCCATGTCCGGTTCAAAATCTTCAGCGGCGCCAACACCGGGGGGGGCCACAAGCGCGCCGTCGATGCCGGCCTGATCCAGCATCTCAACCCAGGCATCGGCCTCCAGTGGGACGGGTAACCCGTACAGATCCCAGATGGGATTGTCTCCAAGGTATGCATGGGCGTCGTAAATCAATTGGCTGGATCCCCTAACGGTTGTTGACGATTCGGATTCAATTCAGACTCAGGATTCTCTCGAAGTTGCCGCCGGTAATCAGGGCTTTTTCCTCGTCTGTCAGCTTGTTCATATACTTGTTGATCATGATGTGTGGCAAATCGATGGGAGTGTTTGGACCGTTCGAGCCCATCAGAACACGCGTCGCTCCGACTTCATCGACGATTGCCTGGATTTTCGCTGGAGTCAAGAGACCGGCGGTCTCACATACAGTGTTACTTGCGGCCCTGAGCGCAGGAACTGTCTGGGACTCGTAACCGATGAACCCACAGTGGCCGATGATGAAAGTCGTATCGGGGAAGTCGGCGGCGATGTCTGCCACCATCGAAGGCTGGCAGGTATCGCCGTGCTGGTCTCCGGTATGGAAGAACACGACGATCCCAAGATCGTTCGCAGCCTCTATCACCGGATCCAGTAATCGCCGGTCGTCGAGTCGGTAATCGTCGTCCAGCGTATTCATCTTGATAGCCCTGAAGTTCTGGTCCTCTACCCGGTGCCGCAACTCGTCAATCGCCTTCTGCCCACGACGAGGCTTAACCCGGCAGAAGCCAAAAAGCCTTTCCGGGAAGTCCTTCATCCCGATGGCGATGCGGTCCATGTCCGGCTTGAAGTCATCCCCGACACCCACCCCGGGAGGGGCCACAAGCGCGCGATCAACTCCAGTCCGGTCCATCATATCTACCCAACGCGGGGCATCAAACGGCAGCGGTAGACCCAGCTGCGCCCACGCGGGATGGTTACCTAGGTAGGCATGGGCGTCACAAATCAAATGACTATCTCCTGCGTTGCTAAAAAACTCGGTAGAACCCGGCGCCAGGCGGAGAAATCACTCTCCGCCTGGCTCCTATTTGTGGGCTCTTGGTCCCGGTCTGAAACGAACCAGGCCTCTAACGAGGCGCCAGCTCAAGCAGTTCCGCTCCCTGAATGTTCGCAGACTCAAAACCGTCTCGCATCTGCCACGCCGAGATGGACTTCGGGTTGACGATCATGCCGTTCGGCACAACTGCGATCCCGGACTGAGGCATCCAGTGATGCATCTGCTCAGCAACCTTGGTATTGATCTTGATCCGCTCGGCAGGGTCGTCTTTCGTGTTCGCCTCGAGGAATGCAGTGGCGATCCACGGCATTTCGATACCGCAGCCGAATCCACCCCTAGTTAGGCTTGTGTTCTGTGGACCACGTGGCCAGTCAAACGGCAGACCGTTGTGGTGTCGGCAACCCTGTATGTATACCAACGAGTTGGACCGGTCGACTACGGTTGGCCTAAAGACCCCGCCGTAGTCGACTATCTGGGACTCGGTCTCGATTCCGATGTTCTCCCAGAAGCCACCCACTGCCTGCAGAATTTCTTCACCGAAACCTGCCATCGTAACGAACCGGTGCTTGAACCGGATTCCGTCTGAACCCCGCGGGAAACCCGCTTTGTCCAGGTACTCTTCGGCCAATTCCGGGTCGAAGTCGATTTTCCATTCGTCTTTGAACTCTGGAAGCGAAGGAATGAACATCGAGATGTGATCCGGTTCCGCCTGTCCGGCGAAGATCGTCTCGTTGATCAATTCTCGGTCGTATGCCATTGCCATCGCCCATCGGACGAGGCGGGCTTGTTCCATGTCAGTCATGCCATCCGGGTTGTTGGTATCGGTATAAGGACACTTGTCTTCCCACGGGCAACCCACCCACGGCAAGTCAGTCTTGTATCCGTCGAGATCCTGCGGGTTGAGTGCTTCGCCAGACTTCGCCGGATCGGCAGAGGTCTCTTCCCAGTAGTTTCCACCGAAAATTACCACCTGCTCCTTACCGGAGTTCGCAGATATCCAGGTGAAGCCTTCTTCCCGTAGATCCTTACGATCGGGAAGTATCAACTCGGCTCCATCGGCCTGACCGTTTAGCATCATGGCTTTGCGTGTTGCCGCTTCCGGAACTTCGAGGTAGGTAATGCGGTTAGCTTCTGGCGTCTTTCGCCAGTGACCCTGAACCGCGTCGACTACGATTTGGTCATCGTCCTTGAACTCGACGACTTCAAACGGACCGGTGCCGATGATGTTTGCCAGCATCCAATCGCGGCCGTTGTCATCGAACGCCTTTTTGGAGAAGATCTCCATCGTCTGGCCCTGGTTGTTCAACTGGTTGGCGGTCCAGCGCACATCATAGTTGTTGATCGTGACTTTGACTGTCTTATCATCGATCGCTTCGTGCGCTGAGAACATGGCACCGTAATCGCCAGCATTGAACGAAATCGATTCAGGGTTCGTGTTGGTATTCGTATCATCGAGGTTCCACGCAAGATCATGTGCGGTGAACGGCCCCCAGCCATCATGGAATTCAATCCCATCTTTGACGGTGAGGAGAAGATAGTCGCCATCCCGTTCCCATGAATCAACGAGCATTCCAACCACTTCACCAGGGAAGTTGGTCATGAAGGGCGTTTCGGTAATTCCCCACTGGTAATTAGTCGAACCGGCACTGTTGATGCCGACACCCTTGCGGACATCCAGCATGGCGAACTTTAGCTCACCAGCCGGATTCGTCGGGTCTGGTATCTTCGAGACCGGCGCTGGAACCGCAGTATCGGCTGGTCGTACGGTAGCCGTTGGTGCGGGTTTT
>CAYTAO010000022.1:10527-22571 GCA_964435915.1 uncultured Dehalococcoidales bacterium | reverse complement strand
TTGCCGTTGGCTCGGGATCATCACCACAGGCCACTGCAAACACAGCAAATGTGGCCATCGCCAAGAACAACGCTGTGCGGATATTAAGCCGCTTGAAAACTGTTCGTACGATCATTATCGCTTTCTCCGATATAAAAGTAGACGATCGTCAGTCGTGTGGCAGGCGCAACACAAACCCCAGTCCAATAGGGGCACGCGACGAAACGTTGGCGGGCATTTTAGACCTAATCGAAACTTCTCGCAATAAGCCCGGGAGTGTTTACTCGTTTAAGGCATGACAGATCTGTAATAAAAAGAAGAATTTTTAACTAATTAAATGGATATATCTGACTTCTTACAGCCGCCTAACGGAATATCTATCTCCAGCGCCCGGGATAACAGATTTCAAAACTAAGCAAGTGGGGCTCGTAAGGGCTCAGCCTACCTGTCTGAGCCGAGGGTCCAGTTTGTCCCTGAGCCAGTCCCCAAGGAAGTTGAAAGACATGACTGTGAGACCGATTGCAATGCCGGGAAATGTGGAAACCCACCAGGCCGAGTCGAGATAGTTACGACCGTCGGCGACCATGACTCCCCATGCCGGTATTGGGGCGGGGATTCCGGCACCCAGAAAACTCAGCGAAGCCTCCGCCAGAATCAATTGACCGACTCGTAGACTGGCCAGCACCAAGATTGTATTGAAAACACCTGGCAGCATGTGTCTGAAGATGATCCTAAACATAGAAGCGCCGGCGACGCGCGACGCGGCCACATATTCAGTCGTCTTGAGCATTAGAACCTCAGCCCGAATGTTTCGAACAAACGCGCTCCAGGCCAGAACTGCCAGCATAATCAGAACAACTTGCAGGCTCGGTTCAAACGAAAGCACCACAACGAGCGCGAATAAAATAAATGGAATTGAAAACCATATGTCGACAATCCGCATTAGCACCTCGTCGACCAGCCCACCGTAATACCCGGCGATCAGGCCGACGGCGGTGCCGATAATGGCCCCCGATACTAGGGAAATGCTTGCGACCATGACCGTTACCCGGGCACCGTGAATGAGCCGCGACAGGATATCCCTGCCAACCACGTCACCACCCAAGATGCGCTCACTGCTGCCACCCTCCAACCAAATAGGGGGTGTGTTTCTTTGCCGTAAATCAGTTTCGCGAAAACTGTGGGGTGCTACTTGGCTCGCGAAAATGGTAACGAAGACAAGTACACTCAACACTATGCCGGGCAATACGGGCCACCGGCGAACGAAATCCCAACTTGCCTTGAAAGGCGAATATACGCGTTTCACCGCTGGCGTCCTCATTTGTGCATACAAATCTACCAACGGTTACTCCGAATACCTGATGCGTGGATCGGCAAACATGTAAAGCATGTCTGCCACAAACGCCATAGTTGCGAAAAGCGCGGCAAAGAATAGAACCGAAGTGCTCAAAGTGTTGAAGTCGTTCTGGAACACGGCTTCAGTCGCCAGACGACCCAGCCCCGGCCAGCCAAAAACGACTTCGACGATTACTTGTCCATTCAAGAAGAAGGCGAGCAACAAGGCCGAAAACGTAAGCGGAGGGATGAGCGCATTGCGAAAGGCGTGCTTCCAGATGACGATGCGGGATGAAACGCCTTTTGCACGGGCAAGCTTGACGTATTCGGAATCCAACACCTCAAGCATCGAAGATCGGGTGAGGCGTAGATACCCAGCCGCACCTCCCCAGCCGAGCACTACCGCGGGCAAGACAAAGTGTTTGGCTTGCTCCCAAAAACTGGCTCCGTACCCGCCTTTTGACCCGGCAGGGAACCAGTTCAACTGGACAGAAAAGACCAGTATTGCCATGATTCCAAGCCAGAACACCGGAATCGCCTGGCCAAACAGGGCGATTCCCCGCCCCAGATAATCGAACACTCCGCCCCGATTGATGGCCGACATCACACCCAGCGGCACACCAACCAGAGATGCAATAATCCCGCTGCCCGCCGCTAACTGGAGAGTCGCCGGCGCCTTTTCCCAGAACAGTTCGATAACGGGCCTCTCGGTCAACAGCGTGTTGCCGAAATCGCCCTGCACGACCTTCGACATCCAGAGCGCGTACTGAACAACCAGAGGTCGATCGAGTCCTAGTTTTTTTCCTATCGCTTCGTACGCCTCTTCTGAGACTCCATACCCTTCCGGTCTGATCAGGAAGTCACGCGGATCGCCGACCAGTCTCGAAAGACTGAAGACAATGAAAGTCGCGGCAAGAACAGTGATAACGGCGAAGATGAGCCTACGAAAGAAGAATTTTGCCATTGCACATCCTATTGCACATCCTGAAGAGAATAGATCAGCGGATCGAGACCCAATATTACGAAGAGCCTGAACTCGCATCTACTCGAAACTCGGCGAATCATCACATTAAACCGTTACTTTGGGAAGAGTTCTACGCACCGTGTATTACTCTACAAAAAGCGTTATGCTCAGGTGACGGTCTTGCCGTGTACAGCTTGATCATCCAGACTGTGAAGAGACGCGAACACAGATTGAAACCGGTAATGACTGACTACACGGATTCTCAACAAAAGCGGACGACTTCGCCCATTCGGGCGAGTACGCTTTGCACCGAGTCACTGCGCGTCTACAAACGAAATCCACGCTTTTGACTAACCAGGTGCATGCGAGCATCCTACGTGCTCAACTGGCCTGACCGACGATGGCAATAATTTATTACGGGGAGCGTTAGATATGAGATTGATCCGACTTGAGCACATGGACCTGATGGTTAGCGACATTACCGCGTCTGTCGAGTTCTACAGAAAGCTGGGATTTTTTCCAGACGGTACAAACGACTCCGGGGACGGGGTCTACATGTCCACCCACAACGGAGGAGTTCCCCTCGGCGTAGAGCTGCATCAGGCTGAGCCCGGAAACCCGGTTGGGATCGATCACATATCTCTTGAGGTCGAGGACGTTGAGGTTGCCTACCGCGAAGCACAATACCTGGGCATCGACTTCCACGTCACACCGCAGGAAGGGACCCGTTCCGGGCGTACGATTGCCAGCTTCTACGACCCGGATGGCGTGCATCTCCAGTTTTCGAGAAAAACGCGGCGAGCCGACTACGAAGACTGGAAATAAAACTCGTTTGACTCCCAGTCCTATGATCGTCCAGCGAGGAACAAATAAGTGACTCAGGCAACTTCCGGGCAGGCTGGCGCCTTCACCATAAACATTACCCCAGAAATCACAGCTACCTGGGGCGGGACCGAGTTGCGCCGAGATAAAGTTGAGGATAGCGATCTGCTAGCACATGCCGTGGTGTTTTCCGATGGCAGTGAAATCGGAGCAGTTGTTTCAACTGATTTGACGATGATCGCCCGTCGCTACTTCCTTGAGATACGGGAGTTGGCGGCGGTGAAGAGCGGTATACCGGCCGAACACATCACGATCGCTGCAAATCACGTACACGTCGCGCCCTCGGTTGCACCAGGGTGGCGATACCTGCAAAGTGATGGTGCAGACCCGGTGTATATCGAGTTACTGGCAGATCGTGTAGCCACTGCAGTGAAAAAAGCTAGGGAGCGGATGGAACCGGCACGCATCGCGGCCGGCCAGGCCCCGACATCGGGACTCACTTTCAACAGGCGTTATCTCCGCCCGGACGGCACCGTGGAAATGGTCTTCTCAAATTCGAGGGACCCGTCATTCCCCGCAGCCGGACCGGCTGATAACGAACTGGGCTACATACTGTTCGAAAGCCCCGACGGTATACCGATTGCTCTCATAACGAGCTTCTCGGCTCACAATCACGTTGTAGGTGGCAGTCCGGTTCCGGGCAGGCCGGATTCTACAGTCTTTCATCGCGACTTTGGGGGTCGATTCGGGGACGTTGTGCGGGAAAGGCTGGGAGTCCCCGTACCGACGGTTTATCTCGCCGGTGCCGGTGGCAATACCACATGGCAAGATCCCGACCAGCCGCCTCCGATTGACGGTCCAGCGGCAGCATGGCGAATCGGCTCCGATCTTGCATCGGCGCTGATCGACCACCTCGGGATCGCTCCTAGGAAAGAAATTACTAACCTCCATTTCGCCTCGGAATTGATCGAAATCCCCGATCGGCCACTGTCTGACTCACACTTCTGCAATGACATGTGCCGGGGCGATGCAGTGGCAATCCAGGACATGGACCGCGCTAGGTGGACAGCAGAACGAGAGGCGGTTGCCAGCAGGGGTGACGAAACGTCTTGCATAGTTGAAATAGGAGCCATATCGTTCTCGAACACTGCGATATCAACCAACCCGTCCGAACTTTTCGTAGAGTTCGGGCTGGAAATAAAAGAACGGTCACCGTTTAAGGTAACGCTCGTTTCCGAGTTGAGTAACGGCTATTGTGGATATGTGCCGACGGAACATGCGTTCGATGAGGGCGGTTACGAAACTCATCGTTCCGTTTTTGCGAGTCGGCTTGCTAAGAACGCGGGCCGAATCATCACGGAAAAATCTGTCGAGATGCTTACCCAGTAAGTGGGCACCCAAACCTGAACTGCCGATCAAACGCTCGGGAGCTCAACAGAATCACCGCTCTCGTGCTGCCATTGGTTGGGATCTACCTCTACCCGGCATCAGGCGGAGGATGGGTTTCTGTCAGAACTCGGCGATTAGGCCGACCTGAATACATGATCGTTCAATGTTTTCAAACAGATAATTCGGTCATTAGAAGTGATCTACCTTCTCGGTTGTCATGACACAAATCACTCTCATAAACAGGCTTTATTGCCATATACTCCAGAGTCCGACTTCCAGAGAAGTTAGTGAAATCTGTTCACGGATTCGACCCACAGGCGAAATGGCTATTCAAAATGACCGAGAACATCTCTAAAGACCTGCTAATGATCATGCTTGAACGTATGTGGCGCATACGTCATTTCGAGCTGAAACTGAATGAGATGTATAACGAAGGTGAGGTCAGTGGTGTACATCTCTACATAGGCCAAGAGGCCGTTGCGGTTGGTGCGTGCACAGCGATGAAGGATTCTGACTACATTGCAGGCAACCATCGCTCACACGGTCACCCGATTGCGAAAGGTGCGAACCTCAAAAAGGCAATGGCAGAGATCTTCGGGCGGATTGACGGCTACTGCAAAGGAAAAGGCGGCTCAATGCATCTTGCAGACTTCTCTGTAGGCATTCTGGGCGAGTCAGGTATTGTTGCCTCCTCAGTACCGGTTGCCACCGGAGCAGCACTCGCTTCTAAATTGCAGAAAGAAGACTTTGTGTCAGCCGTGTTCTTCGGCGATGGAGCATCGAATCAGGGTGCTTGCCATGAGTCGATGAATCTTGCCTCGGTTTGGAAACTGCCGGTCATCTTTATTTGCGAGAACAACCAGTACGCTGTGACAACTTCGTACCGAGACACGGTAGCCGTCGAACACATCTCAGACAGAGCTCAGGCGTACAACATGCCAGGAGTGTTAGTAGACGGACAAGACGCCATTGCTATGTACGAAGCAACTGCAGAGGCCGTTCAACGTGCCCGCAACGGTGAAGGGCCCACCTTGATCGAAGCGCTCACTTATCGATTTGAAGAACACTCACTAGGTCTTGAGAAGATTCGGAAGTCCGAGTACCGCAAAGATAGTGAGATTAACGAATGGCGCCTTCGTGATCCGCTCGACCTACTTACAAAAAGCATCGTAGACAGTGGCACAGGTACGCAGGTCGAGTGCGACGCGATCAGCGCGGCTGCACATGCTGCCGTGGAAGAAGCTGCTGAATTCGCTCGCAACAGCCCGTTTCCTGACGAGTCAGAGTTGTACAAGGACATGTTCGCTGGAGAAATGCCGGTAGCTTAGCGGGTCTCGTTTAGTTACTTACGTGCCCTACTCACGAGCACTTCTCCTTTCAAAAACATCGATCAAAAAGTTTGGATAGACACTAATGGCAGAAAAAATGTTCATGCAGGCGTTAGGTATGGGAATTGCCGAAGAGATGCGCACAGACCCGAAGGTCTTTTTGATGGGCGAGGATGTGCGTGCCAGTGTTTACGGCGCTGCAAACGGTCTCCACGATGAATTTGGCGATGACAAAATCCTCAACACACCTTTATCTGAGAACGGTTTTTTTGGTGCAGCAGTAGGCGCCGCGGCGGTGGGAATGCGGCCGATTGTTGAAACTCTAACGAGTTTCATGTGGGTTGGAATGGACCAATTGATTTCACAGGCTGCCAAGATGCGCTACATGTTTGGCGGCCAGGCAACACTCCCGGTGGTCTACCGCGCGGTCATGTACTACGGTGGCGGTTCTGCCGCTCACCACTCTGACCGATCGTTCCCCGTTTTCATGAACATCGGTGGTCTTAAGATCGTCACACCTGGCACTCCTGCAGATGCGAAAGGGTTGATGAAGACTGCTATTCGCGACAATGACCCCGTGATCATTTTCGAGGATGGAACTCTACTGAGCACAAGAGGCGAGGTCCCCGACGATCCAGATTTCACGGTGCCTTTTGGCGTTGCGAACGTTCTACGTGAAGGTGCGGATGTAACAGTCGTTGCGATCGCCGGATCAGTGCCTCACGCGGTCGCTGCAGCGGAAGAGATGGCGAAAGAGGGTGTTTCTGTAGAGGTGATAGACCCGAGGACACTCGTACCGCTGGACAAAGAGACAATCCTTAACTCAGTTGGAAAGACTGGCCGACTAGTAGTCGCCGACCCAGCAGCAAAGGTCTGTAGCGCTGCCAGCGAGATCATGTCGATCGTCGGTGAGGAGGCGTTCTGGGATCTTCAGGCGCCAATGCAGAAAGTGGCGTCCAAGCAGGTACACATTCCATTCAGCCCCTCTCTTGAGAAGCTGGTCTACCCGACCAGAGACGGCATCATCACGGCGATCAAGAAGACTCTGGGCTAGGGCCTGACTCTAGTTTTGTTTTCGCAGGCCCACTAATTTAAAGACTGGATCAGGTTTTATTCGCTATGAGTAGTTAGGACGGATTATCTGTCGCACCCGTTATCGTATTAGTTTCCACCGCTACTTCTGGCGGCGGGATCGTAGGGAATTAGGCATGGTTCGCTGACAATTCGCAGACTATAAAAAGAGCAAACCGCCGACTAGCTTCCGGTTCTCACACCGAACGCGGTGCTAAATTCCTCCCATACACGTTCTGAAACTTCTCTAGTTGCGCTAGAATATGCCTCGTCAAATTCCTTTGGACTGGCAGGACCGACTAGCACAATTCCATTGCTTTCGACGGGCGCGTTGAGCGCAAATTGAATCGCCAAATCGCGAACATTCAATCCATGCTCCACACACCATTTCCACATCTTGAGGGCGTTTTTGACTGCGGTCGGATCCATTGAGCTACCTATCGCAGCAGGTGGAAGAGGTTCACCTTTTTGAACGAACGACTCGTCCGCGATCTGCAGCTTAGGTTCGGGACCCGCCAGCATTGAACCCCCCAGCGGACTTCCCAGAATAATACCTATGTCATTCTCCAAAGCCAAAGGAATAGTAGCTGTGGCAAGTGATTGATCAAGCAAAGTGTAGTCCAAGTACGACAACACAATATCTATCTCGCCCGTTTCGATAGCCCTCCGATGATAATCGGGTTGCCGCACCCCAATCCCTATGTGACCAATGCGCCCCTTTGATTTCCATTCGACCAATACATCCAGGCAAGTGTCTAATGGCGTTTCTATGTCATAGCGCGGACCGTGAATCAGAACCGAATCAACGTAATCGGTGGCGAGTTCCCTGAAGCTATTTTCGAGGCTCCAAGTTGTCGCCTTTTTAGAAAAATCTCGGAGGAACCGTGGATGAGATCCCACCTTGGTTTGAAGGTAAACCTTGTCTCGCCATCCGCCTGCCAGCGCCTGGCCAAATCGTCGCTCACTAACCCCGTAAAAAGGAGATGTGTCAATGAAATTTACACCGCGGTCTATAGCCCTGCGTATAGTCTCAATGGCATTGTCATCCGATTGCCCAGCGTAGCCCAGATGCCCACCACCCAAACCGAGTGCCATAGGTTTCATCTCAGTTCGCCCCAATCTCCGAATTTCAAGATCTGGCATTTACGGACCTCCCTGCTCGACCAAGATCGATGCCGAGTCACGTCCTAAATGGAACACTCCAACAATACGATCTTGCGGTCAACTACTCCTGGAACTTTTCAGGTATAAGCATTTCGAGAAATTCGATCCACTGGCTTTCGATCAAACTTCGGACTTGTCCTCCAAGCTCGAGAGCATCGGGCGGCAGGATATGACCTTCGCGAGTTGGTGTCTCAAGGGTCTTATCTGTCCATTCTAGGCAAACAATGTTCTGTTCACCCGGCAACGTGTAACCGTTGTACGACACGCGGAATTCACTTCGCTGCTCCGCATCGTGGTAGGCCTGAGCCTGTTTGTGGACAAGAGTGGCCACTCGGCGCGCCTCTCCCGGCTTCGTTTTGTACCAACGCCTTACAACATACATTTCTCAACGGCCTTTCTATTCACAACTGGAATTTACGAGGGAATCATCTATACCGGCACTAGCGCCGCGAGGGTCGGAGGATAGCCGTGGATATCAGCAGATTCGAAACCTGACATCTGGCAGAAATGACAAGTCCGCCGTCCGGACTCGTTATAACAAACGTGTTGAGGAGGTAATGCATGTGTGATCGAATTTTTTGATTGATTCTTCAATCAGATCCCGCATACCAACTATCGATCACTTACACTTCGTACTCGAAGCCAGCCTGTACTGGTACATCGTCTGCCCTACTAAGACTCAGTCGAAATTATGCCTGATAACTCAGAACTAACAGCAAAAGTGGGACGGTTATCGGGATTCAACTAATAGAGAGATCGGCCCACTTGAACTCCTTAGGATAGATTACAGATTTGCCCAACGGATAGCGATCAAATAGCATCTGCGTATGTCCACTCTGAAGAACGTGAACAACTCGGATATCCGGTCTGCGATCGAACTCGGATGCAGGACGATGTCGAGCGTATTCAACGCCGACGACAACGAAATTCCGTTCTTCGGCTCAGAGGTTCTGCCGAACCCGCGATTGGGTTTCAGTAGCGTTCACTCCGAGTCCCACGTGCCGGGCCGTCATCTAAACGCTCTGCTCGCTGCTGAGGAGATCGCTGGTGTCAGCATAGACGAGGAAGCTGTGCGTAAGCACACGGCCGCCACCTTCTTTTCTTATTCCGGAGTTGCGCCTTTACCGCTTAATCGCGACGAGCTCGGCGGCCCTCTCATTAATTTCAATGAACACAATCTGCGAGAGGGATTTCACGCTCTGTATGCGCTGGTACGCTACCGGGGCTCCGAGCGTGCAGCGGAGATCGCCGAAGCTAGCATCGCTTTTGTGTTCGATCTGTGGAACCCAGAGAGTGGTTGGGACAGGCAAAAGCTAGAGTCGGAGTTTGATCTGCGAGTGGCTCAGGATCACACCTTTATTACCGGCATCGCCCGGGCCATTGGGCCTCTCGTGAAGTACTTCCGCGCCACAGGTCACGGACCTGCACTCGAACTGGCGCTCACACTGGCATCGAGGGCAACCTCGGAGTACTTCCTTCCGGACGGCGCCTACAATCGCGAAAAGTTCGGTCAGCACACCCACTCCACTACGTGCGTGATGTCCTCACTAGCTCAGCTCGCTGATCTCACGGCCGACTCGGCGCTGCTCGGACGGGTGAGAGCGTTCTACGATAACGGGCTGTGGGATATCCGTGACGGGCTTGGCTGGGTGATCGAAAACAGCAATGATGACAGCCCTCCAGACCGGGGTGAATGCAACAACACGGGGGACATAGTAGAAACCGCGCTTATCCTCGGCAGACGCGGGTATCCTGAATACTTTCAGGACGCCGAACGAATCATTCGTGGGCACCTGCTTCCGGCACAATTGCGCGACAACTCGTTCATTCTTGACCCTCCGAACCCATTGTCGGAAGACGGCCTGCGTGAAGTTGCCGAGAGGCACGTCGGCGCGTTCGGCTTCCCGGCACCTTACGGCCACCGGCCTCTCGGTCTTGAGCGTGTCAGCTTCAACATGGACATCGTCGGTGGAGCCGTCGCCTCTCTGTGCGAGGTTTTGCGGGAGGCCGCCATGACGACTACGCACGGCCACGCGGTGAATCTCATGTTTGACCATCTGTCCGAATGCCTTAGCGTCCAGGCCGAATCAGACGGTGCTGGCGTAACCGTCATACCGCTCAAACCCGGTCCTTTGCGGATACGTCTCCCATTGTGGGTGGATCCATCAAAGCTAAAAGTGGAAAGCTCAACCAGACACCGCGTTCTGGACAGCTACGTTCTGATCGCAGAACCGTGCGTGGGTGAGGCGGTCAAGGTCTCTTATCCGCTCGCTGACAGTGAACTAGTGCTGCATCATCGAACCCGGGACATCCGTGCTCGGCTCCGCGGCGATACCGTGGTCAGTATGGACGACTTCGGAGCTGAACTTACATTCTTCCCACCTATCGACTTGTAAACCCTGGGAACCAGCCCGTTTTTCTGTCGGTAGAGGATCCAGAGTAGGCGGTCTATTAACCTCTGAGCACCCTTTGGAGTCATTATGGAAGGTTCTGTCAGAACTCAGCGCTTAGCACAAATTCCAACCGACCTGAATACATGATTAGTCATGGTTTTTAAGCCGACAATTAGACCATTACGACCACTTGTCTGTGAATCAACAGCTGTAAAAAGTCGGTACAGCTCGCCTCTCAGCCGTTGTACAGGCCGGTAAGGGCACATCGGACGGCTAGCAAGTTAGGTGGGAACTGTGGGGATCGAAGCCACGATCTGCGGATAAAAGGCAGCGTTCGGTGGCTATACTTCGCTGAAACATGTGCAGACCGGTTCCTCACCAGCCGAAAGTAAAAGCGACTTGTCCGAGCGACCTGAATATTCAACCAGCCCCAACATCATCCTGATACTAGCCGATGACATGGGTTACTCGGATATTGGGAGTTATGGCGGAGAGATTAACACTCCGAACCTGGACCGTTTGGCAGCGAGCGGACAGCGGTTTTCTCAGATGTACAACATGGCGAGATGTTGTCCTTCTAGGGCGGCCCTACTCACGGGGCTGAATCCGCACCAAACGGGCGTAGGTCACATGCTCAATCTGGTTCCCGGAATGCCCGGTTACCAGGGTTACTTGAACGACCAATGTGTGACTATCGGAGAAGTGCTTGGCGCGTCGGGTTACCGGACCTGTATATCTGGCAAATGGCACTGCGGAACCAAACCCGGGGAGGACACTCGACCTGCCCAGGTTCAACGTGGCTTCGAGCGAGTGTTCGGGTTCGAAGGAGGTGGTGGCGATTATTTCTTCCATAAGCAACTGATTTATGACGACCAAGTGGTCGACAACGATGAACCGTTTTACCTCACCGACATGATTAGTGACAACGCGGTCGAAATGATCAACGAAAGTACCCACGACCCCAGACCGTTCTTCCTTCACGTTGCCTACACAGCCCCTCATTGGCCCCTTCAGGCGCTAGAAGACGACATTGCGAAGTACGAGGGCAACTACGACACGGGATGGGATACGACTCGAACAGCGCGACACGAGGAACTGAAGGGTCTTGGGATTCTAAGCTCGAAGTGGGACATAGCGCCTCGCGACGAGACGGTTCCTGATTGGAAAGAAGCAGAACACCGCGCATGGGAAGCCGCGCGAATGACGGTCTACGCTGCGCAGATCGATCGGATGGACCAGGGAATAGGCAAAATCGTCGATGCACTGGAGTCGAAGGGAATCGAGCGAGAAACTCTAGTTCTATTCCTATCTGACAATGGTGGTTGCGCAGAGTTTCTCTGCGAGGACACCAATAAGCCTGACTATGAGAGTGTGCGTCGGAAGACGATCGACGACCGACCTGTGCGAGTTGGCAACGATCCGGATGTCATGCCCGGTCCTAATGACACTTACATGAGCTACGACACCCAGTGGGCGAACGTGAGCAACGCGCCGTTCAGACGTTTCAAGCGCTGGGTACACGAGGGCGGAATATCAACGCCGTTCATAGCTTCGTGGCCAGGCCAAATCGAGCCCGGACCCATCTCCCACGAACCAAAC
>CAYTAO010000022.1:5084-10517 GCA_964435915.1 uncultured Dehalococcoidales bacterium | reverse complement strand
CGACATTAACGCCACCTGTATCGATGCCGCCGGAGCCCCCTACCCGACCGAATACAACGACAACGAGATAATCCCTCTGGAAGGTGAGAGTTTCCTGTCGCTGCTCCGAGGCGGGTCGTGGTCACGCGAGAAGACAATCTTCTGGGAGCATGAAGGCAATGGCGCGGTCAGGAGCGGTGAGTGGAAACTCGTGAAAGAGTTTGGGTCGGATTGGGAGCTCTACAACATGTCTGATGATCGAACTGAGCTTCACGATCTCGCAGTCACCGAATCAGGGCGGGTGAAAAGCATGTCCGGATCGTATGAAGAATGGGCAGCGCGATGCAACGTCGCCGATTGGCCGTTCAGTGTCGGCGATTGGAGCTTCCCCGGGATGGCCAATGATGGAACCTTCGACATGCGAGGTCACGGTCACGTTATCCCTTGGTAAGGGTCGGCAAGCCGACCACTCTTGAAGCAAGTATTGCCGGTTTGATCGGCGCAATAGATGAGATACGAGTTTGGTAGCCCTGTGGAGATCGAACCCACGACCTTCGGATAAAAGGCAGCTTGCGCTCCCTAAGCGGTTTACCGCGTCGCTAGGCAACGCTTTGCTGGCTGTCTGCTCGTCATTACTGTGTGCTGGGCTCCCAGATCCGGTTCTCACGGGCCTCGAGAAAGCCCTGGTTTGTCGGCTTCAACTTCCAGATATCCACGCTCTTGATAGTGGTAGGGGCACCAACGGTGAATGCGTCGAGCCCGGTCTTCCCGATATAGTCCATATGTGCTGCCAGCACGGCCTGACGCGAATTGGCAAATACCTCGACGAGGTACTTGTCGATGAAGATCCGCAGCTCCACATCCTCGTCCTCATGAAGATCGGCAACAGCGAAGGGCGCTTCGGTTGTGCCAACGCGCAGCGTGCCCGTTTCCGGGCGCAGAATAATGGGAAGTCCCTCGCCGTTATCGTCGACAAAGAGGACAAAGCCGAAAAGTTTGCGCAAGCCCTCTTCACGCGGGATGACAATACGGATTTCACATGAGTCACTGTCGAGTTCGGCGAGTCGCTGGCGCGCTTCACCCGAAGCAGGTTGGACAGGGTCAGACATCCCTGTTATCGGCGTTGAAAGCGCGATGTCGGGAAGTGAGACTGGATCGTGCCGAAGTCCTTCGATCTCGCGCAGCGGTTGAATGCGCAGGGCACCGTCGTTAGACAGGCTCAACTCGCGCGGTAATGACTGAATGGTCTTCTGTGATAATGCCGCGTCCGGTCCGGCGGAGTGTAGCCAGGCCCACATCACACGACGCCCGTCCGGCGTGAGAACGCTTTCCGGTGCGAAGAAATCGGTGCGGTGTCCGAGACCGTAAACAGGCTGTGCCTCTCGGCGAAAGTTCATGCGACCGTGCGCTTCCGGCACGAACTGTTCGGCCTCTGCGTCCCAATCACCGATGTAGTAGCGGCAGCCGAGCGGGTGGCTGATGCAGAGCAACATCCATTTTTTGCCTAGCTGAAAGAAGTTAGCGCAGGAGATGTCTTCTCCAAGCGCGACGTCCAGCATCTCATGCTGCATGAAAGGGCCGACGTACGTCCAGTTGATGAGATCGGTGGACTTGCACAACAGCACGCCGTCCGACGCGGAGAAGGCGTAGTATGTGTCGCCGATACGGAAGCAATCGGGGTCTCGCAGCAGGCCCATGTCTTTCCCGTCTGGTCCGCCCTTCGGCTGCACAGGCCACGGCTTCTCCCAACTGCCCAGGTCGTTGTCTTTGGCAATGGCAATGAATGTGTTTCTCGGCTCCGATAACCCCGCGTAGATGGCAGCCGGCTTTCCCTCTTTGGTGATGAAGCCTGTGCCGCTGAACATGCCGTGGCTGGTGAATGAAGGCTGCAGCTTGGTTGTCTGCCATGTCCAATGGAGCATATCCGTGCTGGTGACATGGATGAAGGAATAGGACCGCTCGTCCTTCCACGGGTGGGCAAGAATGTAATGCAGGTGATAAACACCATCGAGATAGAAGGCAGCATTGGGGTCACCGGGGCTACTGTCGCCGCCGGGATGCATGAGATGGTAGTTGAGGGTCATATCGCTCATCGGTGCCTGTCCTTTCGATTCTTCAGCCAACATACGCATTAGGCGGCTTGATTTCGCTAATGCGGGTTTATGTGTGTGCCGCCACGAGAACCATGCTGGGCACACGTTGTTTCAGGAGTTCAGTCCCGTTTCTCAGTTGGCATGATCACGACGGTCAAACAACGACCCAATACGTGGGAATCAGCTACTGAGCTACTGTATGTGAAATGTCACTCTCTTGATATGAGCTCAACTATTCCGACATCCAAAGCATCAGCAATCCCTTTAAGAGTCGCAAAGCTTACGTTTTGTTTTCCGTTTTCGACTGCGCTCACATAGCTACGATCTAGGTTCGCCTGTGAGGCGAGTCCCTGCTGGCTTAAACCCCGATCCTTTCGCAACATCTGAATACGTTCGCCAAGATCAGCCAAAAGCACATCGATAGTCACCGATGACTCATTCAAATTAAAATGTGTCTGTACCCAATTGACTGCCTTGACCGCATCCGCGCCGCAGAAATCGGCATCAGAAATCGGGTTGGTAGTCATAACCGCACCCCCGATGACCACCACTGGAGGATTTGGGAGACGCTTTATACCCTTGACCGTCTTCAAGGCGTTTGGGAGAAACTCTTCGATCGTCACTGAAAGGCCTACGAGTTCTGGCGACTCATTTTCCACCAATTCGACCAATGCATCAGTTGGTGTATCCGCTCCGAGAAAATCAACGTCCCAACCTTCAAATCGTAGTAGATCCGCAAACGTCAGACCGCCAATTAAGTGGGTGTCACCCTCTACTGAGGTGATGATTGCACGTTGACCTATCCTCTTGCCGTTGGCATAAGCCCGCTGTGCATTTCCTAGAAGGCGAAGTGCCATCTGAGTTGCTCTGTGTTCCGTGGCAATTGAAAGATCGCCAGCATGCCATCTAGTGCCGATCTCCGCTAAGCAATGTCCAATGACTTGGATGTAGACATATGAAGCCTCCCAGCGCTCAGAGATTGCAGTGTCGACTAAACGTGAAGCTGAGAGTTGATCTCCTTCTATTAACGCATCAAGCAGATCAACTCTAACTTTGGCAAGCTCGTTTTTTCTTGGCCTGACGGAATATTCTTGACTCATTCCAACATTTTGACATATGTGTGGTCTTTACACAACATTCTTTTATGTGTAGTATATACAACTGGTTTTCGTATATGTGGTATTTATACAGGCAGCCAAGTGGCCGCAACCACTAAATAATCCGGAAAATTAGCGGAGAGGAAAATGGAAAATCTATACATCGCAGGAATCGTCTTATCAGTCGTCGGGGCTCTCAACTGGGGCCTGGTTGGCCTGTTCAAGTTCGACTTGGTAGCAGCAGTTACCGGATCAAAATTCGGTGAGGTAAACGTTGTTTCGAGAATTGTGTACTTACTGGTGCTCGTAGCAGGCGTACTCGCAGCAGCTTCAATCCCCAAAATTGCCTGATAAATCAGATACAGCCGGGGAGCTTCCTCCCAACTCCCCGGCAATTACTCCGAGAAAGACTTCTAATGCTTCATTTCAAAACTTGCCGTAAATGCGTAACTGGTGCTATCTACGAGCATGAAGGTTTAGACGGTCCTGAGAAAAAATGCGTGACCTGCGCATATACCGTCTACGTCGACCATTCAGTCGAAGAGATTGTTACCGACATCGACAAGTGCGGTGATTTGAAAATCGGCGCCTAAACAGAAATAGATTAGAAATCCAATGAAAAACTTGCTATTTAGTTCATCGACAACCAGAGGTGCAATCCTCGGTATCGTCGTATGGTTTCTCGCAATTGGAGCTGTCTCTTCGATAGCGCCGAGCCTGTCGGAAGTTACAACTAATGAGCAGGAAGAGTTTCTGCCTGTTGGTGTCGAATCAGTCGCTGCTCTCAACCTCCGCGCTGAAAAATTCCCGGCAGCAGATGGTATTCCGGCACTCGTGGTATTCGAATCAGATGATCCGCTCGAACTAAACCAGGCTGTCGAAACTTTCACAGCAATCGTTCGCTCGAATGGTGCTCCGAATTCGATAATTTCTGTGCTGTCTCCAACAGAATCTGCAGTAGCCCAAGAATCGTTATTATCTGCGGATGGCTCGACTGCGATGGTAATAGCGACTCTCGGCGGTAATCCATCAGAGCCCGAGTTCGGTGAAGCAGTAGATTGGCTTGCTAACCAGGCATCAGAGTCAGGCGGAAACGTTCAGATAGACACTGCAGTAACAGGTCCGGCTGGAATTATCAGCGATGCCGTCAAAGTGTTCGGATCCATAGATATTCGAGTTACTCTTGCCACTGTCGGACTCGTATTTGTACTACTTCTGATAATTTACCGATCGCCTGTGTTGGCGATTGCTCCTCTTGTTGTAATCGGTTCGGCTCTTACCCTTGCTCAATCGTTTGCTGCTCTTCTGTCAGAGCAGTTCGACCTGCCGTTGAACGGGCAAGTGACAGCGATAATGTCGGTTCTAGTTTTTGGTGCAGGTACAAACTATGCGTTATTCATAGTTTCTCGATATCGAGAAGAGTTGGTACTCAACAACAACAAGTGGAGTGCTATGTGGGTCACGATGTCCAACGTCGGCCCATCTATAGCCGGTTCAGCCGGAACGACAATCGTCGCAATGTTCGCACTGACATTCGCTTCCTTCGGGTCTTTCAGGTCACTCGGGCCCATGTTGGCAATAGCGATATTCGTAGTCCTGTTGTCTGGCTTATTCGTGATGCCAGCTGTGATCGCCCTATTTGGAAAGTGGGCATTCTGGCCTCGACCTCTGATTCAAAAGAGATCAGTCAAAACTGACGGTATTTGGTACGGAGTGGGTCGATTCGTCTCGCGCAAACCTCGAATAGTTTTCGGGATCACCATGCTTGGCATAGTGATCGCCACACTGCCGTCTTGGACGATCATCCCTAGTTTCAATTTCCTTGATGGATTTCCTGATGATGCCGAATCAAAGCGGGGTTATGCCATGCTTGCTAATTCATTCCCAGAGGGCCAATTGGCACCAACGGAAATATTCATCGAAACACCCGACTCGGCAATCACAGATCGACTTGAGGCAGTAGAAGAATTCTCAGCCGCGATCGCGGGCACACCTGGAATTTACCGAGCTAGCGGACCGACACGTCCAACCGGTATACCGATGCCTCCGACTGAAGCAATCGCCTTCGGTGCTGAGCGATTCATTTCGCCGGACGGTTCCACTGCTCGCGTGGAAGTCCTGATCGATGGTGATCCGTACTCCCAGGAGTCTCTGAAATTGATACGAGAGATACGCCTGCTAGCTGAGTTATCTGAGTTCGGTGATATCGCCGGAGCAAGGATTCTTGTTGGAGGTGAATCAGCTGTTCAAGCCGATACAAAAAC
>CAYTAO010000022.1:2804-5074 GCA_964435915.1 uncultured Dehalococcoidales bacterium | reverse complement strand
ATCGATGCCGACATAACATGGCTGGCTCCAGTTTCATTGCTTGCGATCTTCTTCGTACTCGTACTGTTACTGAAGTCGATTGTGGCACCGCTGTACCTCGTGTTTAGCGTTATCGTCAGTTTTGGCGCAACGTTCGGGGTTTCCGTGTTCGCATTCCATCAGATATTTGGTCATTCAGGAGTTGCCTACTCAAATGGAGTCTGGATGTTCATATTCCTGGTGGCACTCGGAGCCGATTACAACATATTCGTAATGTCTAGGATTCAAGAAGCCACGAAGAAGGAAGGATTCCGCGACGGTATTACGACCGCAGTGGGTAGAACTGGTGGTGTCGTTACATCGGCTGGAATCATTCTGGCCGGTACGTTCGCTGTCCTGACAACCCTGCCTCTTAGAGACATTTTTCAGCTTGGATTTGCCGTAATGCTGGGTGTGCTGATCGACACGTTTGTGGTTAGAGCACTGCTAGTTCCGAGCATGGCGGCGATGATAGGTGAAATCAGTTGGTGGCCGCGTGGGCGCGTGGGCGCCGTAAATGCGTGAAACGCGTACAGCGGGTACTGCCTTAGGTATCCGAGCGAGGGGCTTGTAAGGTGATCAACCAACTTAGGCCGACACAGCGCAGAACACTGAAAACCCTGGATGATGAAGAGTCACTGACTAGTGACATCATCAACCTGGCAGTACGGTTAGCCAGGTACGGATACCGCCCGATCACTACACTGCCCAGGGATCGTGGGTGGCAAGGTCAACCACAAGCGTGTCGAGCGTATCTGGCGACGGGAAGGGCTGAACTACCGCCGGCTGCAGGTTCTAACGACGCTGAATTACCAAGTGTTTGAATTCCGGTTGACGTCAATCCACGGGTTCCGACCTTATTCGAGGGGGAACCGGTTGACATTGGGCCAAGTTTGGTGGGCCCTGTGGGGATCGAACCCACGACCTGCGGATTAAAAGGCAGCGTGCGCCCCCTAAAAGGTTTACCGCGTCGCTATGCAACGCTTTGTTGGCTGTCCTCTCGTCATGACTGTGTGCTGGGCTCCCAGATCCGGTTCTCACGGGCCTCGAGAAAGCCCTGGTTTGTCGGCTTCAACTTCCAGATATCCACGCTCTTGATAGTGGTAGGGGCACCAACGGTGAATGCGTCGAGCCCGGTCTTCCCGATACAGTCCATATGAGCTGCCAGCACGGCCTGACGGGAATTGGCACTTAGTCGACTGGATGAGTTCGTTCTTCCATGAACTGTGTGGCGGTTAATACGATCGTTGCCACTGCGGTCGCGTAGGTCTCGGTTGAGATGTCGAATTTCTGGTGATGCGACGGATATTGTGTTGATGGATTATCATCCGCGGTCCCCACCATGTAAAACACACCGCCCGTTCGGCGAAGCCAGTGGAACATGGTGTCCGCTGCCAACCGAGGCTGCTTCATTTCGATCACTGCTTCGTTACCGAGGCTATCAATTAACGCTCGTCTCATGATGTTTACTTCTTGAGCGGAATTTACAACGGCCGGCATCGGTCGTACGCCAAAATTCAATTCATAGGTCGCCCCGAAAGCAGCACAAATCCCTTTTACAAGCTGTTCGATTCGGGCTGGCATGCTGTCACGGAGGTATTCGTTTGAGAATCTGAATGAGCCTTCAAGCACGACCTCACCCGCGATCAAATTAGAAATCCGCCCGCCGTGAATTGTTGTCCAATGTAAGCTGACCGCCTCGTTGATATCCATGTGAGCCGCCAAACCCTGAGTCGCCGTCACGATTTGGCTTGCGATGTAGATCGCGTCGACGCCTTCGTGCGGCACAGCGGAGTGCGATTCTTGTCCACGTACTGTCAGGTGCACGACATCGTTACCGGAAAACACCACTCCAGATTTGAGCGCCACTGTCCCAGCCTTCCAATCCGGGTAAAAATGAGCGCCGAAAATGGCGTCGATTTGCGGATTTTCCAGGACCCCATCGTTAATCATCGCTTCGGCGCCGCAAATCTCGTCTGCTGGCGTTGCCTCCTCTGAAGGCTCGAAGATGAATTTTATTGTCCCTGGAAGAGTGTCTCGCATTTCCGCAAGAATCTTGGCCGCTCCGAGCAGCGAAGCGACGTGTCCGTCGTGGCCGCATAGGTGGGCTACACCATCGTTTTCGGACTGGTAAGGCGCACCACACAAATCCTGCATCGCAAGGGCATCCATCTCTGCTCGAAATGCCACTACAGGCCCTGCTCCACCATTGCAGGTAAGCGTACCAACAACTCCGGTGCAACCCTCGCCGC
>CAYTAO010000022.1:0-2794 GCA_964435915.1 uncultured Dehalococcoidales bacterium | reverse complement strand
CCGCGTTGGACGGCAATTCCCATCTTCTCAAGCTCACCTGCACAGACCTCCGCCGTTCTATGTTCTTCGAATCTCAGCTCGGGGTGGCGGTGGAAGTCCTCGCGTAGTTCTTGGACCCACGGTGATAACCCGGAAGCCATATTCAGGATCTGTGATTGTGTCCCACTGAAACGTGCCATGTCTCGAATCCCCGATGTAACTCGCTTCCGGGATACTCCAATCCTCAATGTGTTGGAAATGTATCTGAGCGAGATCAGTTACGGCGTCTGACGTTGCCGGGCCAACATCTTGTCAAGTACCAATTTAGCGGCTTCCTACGGAAGCCCGTGTGTACACACGCGGGTGTTAACCGCGCGCGCACCTTAAATAGATATAGAGAGCAATCGCAATCGCCCTGCCGAAGTCTCCCTCTGTTGGGCGGCGTTGATAGCCCTTGAAACGGCATCGCTTGATGCTGAAGTCATTTATTCAATCCCTGGAACAAGTATGACAGACGAAACACTGAACGAAACCGCTCGACAAAACTGCCAGATCTGCGGAGGAAAGTTGATCCCGTATCTGTACGGATTCATTTCTGCCAGTTCGGCAACCAGCTCGCCACTAAAAGACCTCGAGTATGCGGTCGGTGGATGCAACATATACCCCGACTCACCTGAGTACAAATGCGCCGATTGTGGCGCGTCTTCAGGATCTAGAGGTGAGGTCCTAATCGAGCTCGGTTTGGCCAAACAAACAACTCTTGAAGAGATGTATGAATCCTAGAATTCGGAAGACCAAAAATAAGAATTGAAAGAATTAAAAGTGCACACACATGCACGTGAGTTGAGAAGGAGAAGTCAAATGATTCCGACTACTTCGGGTTGGGCGAACTGGACGTCAGCAGAAAGAAATTTAGGTCGTAGTCGGAAACGAGGAGGACCGAATTGTGCGTACAAAAAACGATTCATGAGGCATCAATCTGCGGCTATGGTCGCGGATCGTTACAACCAGCGAGTTGCACTTCAATTTGGAGTGTTCGGGTCCTACTGGTGCCGGACACATCATTCGTCGCACAACGGTCACCGAGGCGGCAGAAGCGCAATCAGACGGCTGCTTAATCGTCAAGAGTATTTACGAGAAAACTAAGGAAACAAAGTTATGCCAATAATTACAGCGAGATACTACGGCAACTGCAACATGTGCTCCGGAAGGATCGTACCCGGATCGCGAATCGTACGAGTCGGTGAAGAGGTTTACTCTCACATCAACTGCAACCCGAGCGGCGAGACGGACACTAGGCCCGGCAGAGGGCCCGCACCGACCTTGAGGGGAGGATGGCGCAATCAAGGCGCTGGTGGTTGGCGAACTTAGCGTACAAACGGCCCTTGGTCTCAGGTATGGGCCAGATCACCGACGGTCGGTACCAATGGAATATCCCTTATGATCGCCCACATGGAGAGAATGGCATCTATGAATCAAGACCGACTAATGGCTGACGTACTAGCACTCACTGCGGATGGCGGACGAGATGTAGGTACACCCGGACACGATCGTGCCCGTGACTTCATCGCCAAGAGATTGAATGAGGTAGGTGCAACCCAATATTCTGGTGATTCTTTCCTACAACCGTACGGACCTGATGAGTCAAGTTTCGCAAACATCGTTGCAACGATCCCTGGTGAGGATCCTGTGAAAGCCCCGATACTGCTTGGTGCACACTACGACACCTGTGGTGATATTCCAGGCGCTGACGACAACGCTGCCGCTGTCGCCATACTGCTTGGGGTCACAGAAACACTGATGAGACGGGTACGTGATCGATCCGTCGTAGTCGCGTTTTTTGATGCAGAAGAACCTCCGTATTTCCTAACTTCATCGATGGGATCTATCCGTTTTTATCAAGACCAGCGAACCGGACCTGTGCATACAGCGATAATTCTCGATCTTGTCGGGCACGATGTGCCAGTGAACGGTCTAGAGAATTTACTGTTCATAACCGGAGCGGAGAGTGATCCTGGACTGGAATTGGCTGTACGCCACAGCGAACCTGAATCAGGATTACGTACTGTTCCAACCTTAAACAGCTACGTCGGAGATCTTAGCGATCACCACATATTCAGAGAGAATGAACGCCCATATCTTCTTTTGACATGCGGTCGGTGGGAGCACTACCACATGCGAACCGACACACCTGACAAATTGAGCATAGTCAAAATTGAGGCGGTAGCGAACTACGTCTCCACACTGACCGAATCTCTGTCTAAATCGAGCTTGAACGGTCCGTTCGCTGGCAATGAAACTCTAAACACGGAGATATATTTTCTTGAGAAAAACATCCAGCCGATCTTGCATACTCTCGGGGTGAATTTACCGCTCAAGTCACGTGCCGATATCGACAGGCTTGTCGGTGTTTTGATGTCACAGTTTGACCTTTAGGACGACCGGCATCATTGGCACATGACTAAACGAGTTCGGTCAGAACTGATTTTGGTGGGTCCTCTGGGGATTGCATCCATGACGAGCGGATAAAAGTCCAACGTTCAATGCGCGCTATCTCGTCATAGTGTTAGGTGCACTCACGATATGGTGGAACAACTGAGGCCTCGCCTAACGAATGAATTGAACGCGAGTTATTGGGGACCTATGAAGAGCGAATTCACAATCTGCGGTCTAAAAGACTTCTTATAGCCGTGAACCGGTGGACGAGTCGATAATTCCGAGTGGAAGTGACTCAAGTCACTTGCCCAAGATGAGCTATGCGCGAGTTTGGTGGGCCCTGTGGGGATCGAACCCACGACCTGCGGATTAAAAGTCC
>CAYTAO010000021.1:27581-30478 GCA_964435915.1 uncultured Dehalococcoidales bacterium | reverse complement strand
AGGAGAGTTCGGCGATACGCAGGGCAACATCCTGATTACTTCGCTAAGTATTTCCGCCGCCAGCGTCATGTCACTTGCAATGTTTCCCGCGCGGGAACGAGGCTTTCTCGCACCGGTGCCAAATATCGGAATCGCCCTGTCGATCCTGGGTTTCGGACTGCTGGTGATTCTGGCCTGGACTGATTTCACGAGCGATTATCTCATCAGGACAGCAGCATCGCTATTGGTATTTGCCGTATCTGCCGGATACGGGTCGCTCGTATGGTTGGCAGTTATCCAACCGAAATCCACGAGAATCGTGCGAGCTGCGTACGTTATGGCAGCGGTGCTGTCGGTGATTATAGTTGGGGCGATCTGGGGCGAGTCGGAAGATACAAACTTGCTAAGAGTGATGGGCGTCATAGCGATACTTATCACGGCGGCCAAGATAACGATTCCCGTGCTTCACCGAATTAATCGTCAGCCGCTGTTAGCTTCGAACCGGCAAGGTGTTCGGAGTGTGCGAAGACCAGCACGCTGTGTAAGTTGTGGATCGCCAGAGATCAAAACCGTTGATGATGCGATATATCAATGTGATGCGTGCCAGAAGCGATTTCACGCTGAAGTGCTGATCTAAGATCTGAATGTCAGGCAGCCGGCAGTGCAATCTCTACTGGGATTTGTCGACCGGGATCTGTGCTTTTAGCCTCTCGTATATCGAAGAGTACTCCGCTGCGACAGCATCCGATTCGAGCGATGCCGGCTTTTGCGAGTTCATGTAGTCAGCACTCATGGTGGTAGCACCAAGGAACGGGAGATCCATCTCCTCGGCAAGCGCCTGGCCACCGCCGGTACCGAAGACGCCACCCGACATGTTTTCGACCACGCCGAAAACCTTTAAATTCATCTTCTTGATCATGTTGATCGAACGCTTTGCGTCAAGAACCGCCAACTCATGGGGTGTCGTGACGATCATGAAACCGTCGAGGTTCAGCGTCTGCATCACGGTGAGCGGCGCGTCTGATGTTCCCGGAGGAAGATCGACGATCATGTAGTCAGGATCACCCCACTCCGTCGAGTGCAGGAACTGGTTGATCGCATTGTGGATCATCGGTCCACGCCACACGATCGCTTCGTCCTCTTTGTCTTGGAAGAAGGCCATCGACATAACTTTCACACCGAATCGCGACGGCGGAACGAGTTTCTCGCCGTTCTGTATTGGACCCTCAGAGATTCGGAGGACACGGGTGACGTTAGGGCAGTCGATATCGCAGTCGAAGAGCGCTACGTCTTTTTCTTCAGCGGCCATGGTCACGGCAAGATTTGTCGCAACAGTCGTGTTTCCGACTCCGCCTTTTCCTGAGTAAACCCCGATCCGGGTTCCGATTCCCTCGAGAGACTCTGAAACACGGCGTCGGTCCTGAAAATTCGCTCGAACCTGTGCTAGTCGAGCTTCTTCTTGCGGGGTTAGTTTTCTAGGTGAAGACATATTATTCTGAACGCTTCTTGAACTTTTGGTCGCGACGAATCTGCCCCGATTACCTACTTTGTGAGTGGGTAGAGTTAGTCGATACCGAGAAGGCGTTTGCCATCTTCGGTAATCATGTCGGGAGTCCACGGCGGGTCGAATACAACATCAACCTGAACATCCTCAACATCCTCGATCTCAGCGATTCGCCACTCGGCTTGGTGAGCGATGTAAGGGCCCATCCCACAACCGGGGGCGGTCAGTGTCATCTCGACGTGCACATCCCCATCGGCGACTTCCACGGTGTAGATAAGCCCCAGGTCTACCACGTTGACAGGAATCTCTGGGTCGTAAACGTCACGGAGCGCCTCAAGAACGGTTCCCTGCTCTAATACTTCAGCTTCAGCCATCGTTTTCTCCGTGGCACCGTCAGTTGATGTCCAACTGCTCAACGGCGACCTTATTAAGAACATTTTGAAGTGCGTATAAGTCTACCAGAGAGGTAGGGAATTGTTGGGGGTCCGTCTCACGATTTTGTGAACGTCGGCCCCTCGTTTTGAACTTGCTCTACAGATTTGCATGACTATCGAAGATTAGCCAGCCACTCGGCCTCGTTGTCCTTGACGAACTTCATACACCATGTCAACGCCTCGCTGTGAGATGTCGCAACGTGGATGAACAGGTAGGTGTCTTCGTCAGCCTGAACTCCCCACGATACTTTGAGCTCGAACAACTCCTACGCTGAATCAGCAATCGACTTTTATTCTGTGGACATTAGAATTACGGATGATGATGTTCCACGAATTACCCCACATCAATTAATAACGGATGGATCGGTGGAGGTTGAGATTGCTAATAAGCCTGAAGATTTTCGGTCTCGCTTGAAAATGTCGCCGTTATTCGAAGGTAAACATCGGGAAAAGACGATGGTTGTTGGGATTAGCCACCTAAAAGCGATCCATGACCACATTGCCTCCGAAGTTTTCCGAAGCTCGATCGTTTTTAACACGACTGCATAAACACAATCTACTAATTACGATGCAGTCAGTGGGCACCCATCCGATCTGAAGGGAACCACATTAACTTGGGGTTCGGGCAAGTTGGAGCAGAAATCTACGGACTGTAACTCGGCCATTGCGAAGAGTCCGACAACTTGCGGATCAACAGATAATGTGAAACGTTCTCCTATCAGTAATTGTCCCGCTGTCGGAACCACCGATTGCCCGAGGCACCCGAGGATCTAGTGAGGTGTCACGCTGTGCTGCAGTGTGGAGTGCTGTCGTGGTTCAATTCTCTAAACCAAATCGCCAGATTACCTTGATCCACAGGGAATTCCATTACCTATAGTGGACATCGGTTACTGAGTAGGCAAGTAGTAAACCAACAGCCCCTAGTCGGCGCCAACCAACTCTTCGGGAATGCCGTCTTTGAGCGTGGGGTCGAGAGGGAC
>CAYTAO010000021.1:0-27571 GCA_964435915.1 uncultured Dehalococcoidales bacterium | reverse complement strand
ATCCACTGAGTCGGAGTCACCAAGATCGACCAGTACCTTGCGCAGGTCAACTATCTGGTCACGCATCAAAGCAGCCTTCTCGAATTCAAGGTCCCGGGCAGCCTTCTTCATCTGCCTCTCAAGATCCTTCACCAGACGAACCAAATCATTCTTCGGAAGCGTTGCCGGTGTGATGTAAGGCGTCTTCGTTTCTGCGACCTGGCTGGACTGTGCAGTGATGTCTTTAACTGCCTTGACAATCGACGTTGGCACAATCGAGTTAGCGTCGTTGTAAGCAGACTGAATCTCACGACGGCGGTTCGTCTCATCGATTGCGAACTTCATTGAGCCGGTGACCTTGTCGGCGTACATCACCACCTTGCCCTCGACATGGCGAGCTGCTCTGCCGATGGTCTGTACAAGAGAAGTGCTCGAGCGGAGGTAGCCCTCTTTGTCGGCATCGAGGATCGCCACCAGCGAGACCTCAGGAAGGTCCAATCCCTCACGCAGCAAATTGATTCCAACCACAACGTCGTAAACACCAAGCCTCAGATCACGGAGAATCTCCGATCGTTCCATGGTCTGGATCTCCGAGTGCAGGTACTGAACTCGTACTCCGAGCTCACGGAGATAATCAGAAAGCTCCTCAGCCATTCGCTTCGTTAGCGTTGTCACTAGGACTCGCTCATTCTTAGCCGTCGTCACCTGAATGCGTTCAAGTAGATCGTCGATCTGGCCCTTTGATGGCTTCAGAATGATCTCTGGATCGATGAGCCCCGTGGGCCGGATGATCTGTTCCACGCGCCGTTCCTCATGCTCGCCCTCATATGGACCCGGAGTCGCCGATACGTAAACTATCTGGTTTACACGATCTTCAAACTCCTCAAACGCAAGTGGTCGGTTGTCCATAGCTGAAGGCAGCCGAAAACCGTAATCGATCAGGTTGGTCTTGCGAGCCACGTCGCCCTTGTACATACCCCGAATCTGCGGCAAGGTGATGTGCGACTCGTCGATGAACATCAGGAAGTCATCAGGGAAGTAGTCCAGTAACGTCCACGGAGCCGATCCTCTGGGTCGTCTGCCGAGTGGTTGCGAGTAATTTTCGACTCCCGGGCACGATCCAGTCTCCCGAAGCATTTCCAAATCGAAGTTAGTTCTTTGCTCAAGTCGCTGAGCCTCAAGCAACTTGCCACTCGATCTCAGCAAATCGAGTCGCTCAACAAGCTCCTCCTCGATTTCTTTAAGCGCGTCTTTTATTTCGTCTTCTGGTGTAACGAAGTGCTTGCCGGGGAAGATATCGATATGGTCGACTTCTGAGAGAACCTCACCGGTCAAAGGGTCGAGCTCGATTATCCGCTCGATTTCATCACCAAAAAACTGAACTCGAACCGCCAACTCTTCGTAAGCTGGCATGATTTCGAGTGTGTCACCGCGTAAACGGAAACGACCCCTGACCATCTCCATGTCGTTACGCTCGTAGTACATATCGATCAGTTTGCGAACAACCCGACTAAGTCCCGGCTCCTCACCTTTTCTCAATTTCAGAACCACAGATCGGTACTCTTCCGGTGAGCCAAGACCATAGATGCACGAAACACTGGCGACTATCAGTGTGTCGCGCCTCGTGAGCAGCGCACGTGTCGCCGAGTGACGCAGCCTGTCGATCTCCTCGTTGACGTCGGACTCTTTTTCGATAAATGTGTCCGACTGTGGTATGTAGGCCTCGGGTTGGTAGTAGTCGTAGTAGCTGACGAAGTACTGAACAGAGTTGTTCGGGAAGAAATCCTGAAACTCGGACGATAGCTGCGCAGCAAGTGTTTTGTTGTGCGCTATGACAAGGGTAGGACGCTGTACTTCCTCGACGATCTTGGCCATCGTGAAAGTTTTTCCCGAACCTGTGACTCCGAGAACGGTCTGGTGTTTAAGATCCTCATTGATCCCACCTGCAATGGCGCGGATAGCTGCGGGCTGATCCCCCGTGGGTTGGAAGTCGGCTTCGATTTTGAACTTGCCGTCGGCGCTTGGCATAACCGAATTCTACCGCGCCTCTGGTTCAAACCGGCGCCGGGTGCCAGGCTGGTTCATCCAATCTAAAACATCTTCCCAATCATAGGGAATCTGTGGCATGTCCTACAGAACATCAGGTCGTCAGCTCGCCCAGATATCGTCGTACGAAGGTCTATCGATTTCACAATCTTGAGAGTTTGTTTAGCTGTGGCCCGTACCTCGGCTGCTTTTCGTTCCGTAAAAATTCCTGTCTCAATCAGTTCAGCGAACTCATGTTCATCTTTATAGTGCTATGGTTTGCGTCCTGGCTCAACGATGAGGTCGAGGAACATTTCCCATGTATCGAAACCGAATCGTGTTTGCCTGCAAGGCGCATCGATGTTGATATACCAACCTCTATTCATCGTCATACCCTCGTCTCAGAAGACCCAGAGCGATCACATCGACCTCGGATTTTCAGTCGAAGAGTTCCTACGGTGTGCCAGATTCTCGGCACCATTGTCCACGCCTTAGCGGTCATCGATTCGGCGCTTCGATGACTTTTTCCTCCAGCGGACGCCGCATCCACGGCCGAAACACCGTTTAGCGCTGGAGATCCCAGTAGCAGCCATGTGACGATCAGCTTAGGAGTGCCAGTCACGACGATCGACGAAAACACGGGCTGTACAGGCCCGTCGAAGACGTTTCGAACGGTGAAATGGTCACAGGGAATAAACCTCGGTTCGCTCATTGGATAATCACTGCACGATTTCTGTCGGCGACCTTTGGCGCATTATGCTTGTTGTGACACCATGCGCACCTGCCAAAAATACACGGCACAAGCGGAGATAAGAGATGGAGAAACTCAAAGTAGTGATCGGAACCGACCACGTTGGGACTCAGTACGTAGGCGAGTTGATCGATTCGTTCCCCGAAATTGAATTCGTTGTTGCCTATGAAGTGGATGAACATGTCGAGGCTATCCGCGATGCCGACGCGTTTTTCGGTTGGCCGAATGGAGAGGCGTTCGCAGCGGCAGAGCAACTGAAGTGGATAGCGTGCCCCGGTATGGGGATCGACAAGATCGTCGCTTACCAGAACATTATCGATTCAGATGTGCCGATCACCAACGCACCGGGTACCCACGTCACGTCCATGGCGGACCACGTTCTCGGGGCAATGGTCGGCCTTGCACATCGCTTTGAAGAAGCATTTGAAGATCGCTTGAACAAGCTCTGGAGTACTCCGAAGTATGCTTCTCGTATCACTGAATTAACCGGTACTACTGTGGGCATTTTCGGACTCGGTGCTATCGGTCGGGCTGTTGCCGATCGGGCTGCTGCATTTGGCACGACTACATTTGCTATTGATCCCGGACCAGCGAGCGTTCCAACAAGCGTTCGCGAGTGCTGGGATCTCGACCGGCTGGATGACCTGTGCCGTCTCTCCAACTTCCTTGTTATCGCAGCCCCCGTTCTCCACAACACACGTAACTCAATCGACGCCCGACGCATTGCGCTCATGCCTGAAGGAAGCTACATCATTGTGATTTCTCGTGGTGCTATCGTCGACGAAGAAGCTATGTGCGATGCGCTCGAGTCCGGGTACCTTGCAGGTGCCGCAGTCGATGCAACAGCCGTCGAACCTCTTGTAGAGGACTCGCGATTGTGGACACTGCCGAACGTAATTCTGACTCCCCATTCTTCAGCGCTCACGCCAGAGCTTTATGAAATGAGACGGCAGGCGTTCAAAGCAAACCTGCGAAAATTCGCTGCGGGTGAGCCACTCGAAAATATATGCAACAAGACCCAAGGGTTCTAGCTATCCGAGTTTGCGTGCCGGGCAAGCACAACTATTTCGTCGCTCTCCTCGTTTAAGACCGCACCCTCGAAATCGCCCCATATTTCGGTGACTTCAAGACCGACTCGGTTACATATCGATATCACCTGATCGGGGTAGAGGTATCTGACAACCACATCTAGTTCCTGACGTCTGAGTACATCGCCCTTCGGGTCAAGCTCCTCGGCAATCTGTACACCGTGGTTGAGTTGGTTCGCTGTATCGAAATGATTCTTCGCAGTTAATACAAAACGCCCACCATCAGGCTTTTCAACTACCTCCAATAGGAATTCCTCACCAGGATCATCTGCAAGCATTTGAGGGTCGGGATAGAACAGATTGAACGCCATCGTTCCGTCCGGTGCCAGGTGCTGTGAGGCACAGCACAGGGTTTGAATCTGCTCTTCTTCCGATGTCGCAAGTAGAAGCGTTCGAGCTGGGATGGTCACAACCGTGAACTGGCGTTTAAGATCGAAACTCCGCATATCTGCCTGTATCAACTTCAGGCTTCCCGAAAGTGGAGCAACGGCCAGTGCATTCTGCTGAGCGACCTTGAGCATCGGCGCAAATAGATCGATCCCGACAATCTCCATCCCCTCTTGCGCAAGCGGTAACGCGATACGGCCTGTCCCAACGCCAATTTCCAGAACTGGCCCGCCGGAAGCTTGGCACAGCCCATGGTAAAACTCGATATCACCCGGATCAGCAGTCGCGTAAAAAATGTCGTACCACTCGGCCCAGGCTTCGTAATCCATGGTCACAGGTGCACTTACGCCTTCTCAATTCGCCCAATAGTTTTCATGAACTGTCGTCCATACTTACTCATGAACGTTGGGATGTGTGTGTAATGGTAGAGAACGCCTGCCTCGGTGTTCTTCAGGGCCTGTTCCGCTGCGCCGGTGGTGCCCGATGCTTTACCGGCGGCGTGAATCCTGTCGAAGATCTCGCCTATGACCTTCTGCACGTCCGGATGGCCGTTGTCACCGGGGTGACCCATCGACTGCGCTAGATCGGTTGGTCCAACGAAAAATACGTCGATGTCGTCAACGGTAAGAATCTCGTACAGATTTTCAACTGCGGCAATATCCTCTATCTGAACGCAAACAAGCATCTCCTGATTCGCGTCCTTCACATACTCGGTAGTAGGTGATCCCCAGCCGAAATCTGCCATTCGACCACCGCCAAGCCCTCTCTCGCCTTTTGGGTGGTACAGGCAGGCCTCTACGACAGCCCTCGCCTCACTGGCGGTGTTCACATGAGGAACCTGCACGCCCATCGCACCGCGGTCAAGATACTTGTTGATGAGTGCGGGATCGTTCTTCTCGGGTCGAACTATCGGTGTGATTCCTCGGATCTCGGCAGCCATGATCATTGGCCCGATATTGTCGGGCGTAATCGATCCGTGCTCGGCATCTAGCATCACCCAGTCGAAGTCCAATTCACCGATCATCTCGACAATGTCCGCCGAAGGGAATTGCACAGATACTCCGTACGCGGGATTTCCCGACTTGATGAGCTTCTTCATTCTGTTCTCTTGAAGTTGTGCCATGGATCGAGCGGCTCCGACTTGTTAGTAAATTTGGGACGAGGTGGAGGGATAGTAACGGTGACGGAACATATAATCACACGCCAACGATGACATTGTCTCACCAGATGTTGACATGCCAATGGCGCGATATAAAATTTTCGGCTTCTGATTGATTTCAGCAATTATCGTGTAGTGAATCCCACTTCGATTCTCAGATCGACATAGTTGAATAGGCTCCGCCATAGTGACACAGCTCGCATCTCGACAAGCAAACCTGGGTACCGAAACCGCGTTCGAAACCCTTGCCGAGGCCAGGCGACTCGAACGCCAGGGGAAATCGATCATCCACCTTGAGATCGGTGAACCCGATTTCGATACTCCTGAGCACATTCGGGACGCTGCCAAGCAGGCGTTGGACGACGGCTTCACCCACTATGGTGCATCGGCTGGACAACTCGAACTTCGCGAGGCAATCGCAAACCATCAGACTGAGCGACAGGGATATGAAGTCTCACCCGACAGCGTGATTGTCACCCCTGGTGGCAAGCCCGTGATGTTCTTTACGATCATGGCACTGGTTGAAGAGGGCGACGAGGTGATTTACCCAAACCCTGGCTTCCCTATTTACGAATCGATGATCAGGTACATGGGTGGGACTCCAGTCCCCATGCAACTGAACGAAGAGTCCGGCTACAACGCCGATATCGACAAGTTCCGGTCGCTCATCACTCCTCGCACGAAGTTGCTGATAGTTAACTCACCCAACAACCCGTGTGGCAGCGTGATTCCGGAAGCCGATCTCGAAGAAATCGCCCGGATGGCTGTTGAAAACGATCTAATGGTGCTGGCCGACGAAATCTACAAAGATATGTACTACGGCGATCAGGAACACGTTTCAATTACGAAGTTCGCTGGCATGCGCGAGCAGTCCGTGATCCTTGATGGGTTTTCCAAGAGCTACGCCATGACCGGCTGGCGGCTCGGATACGGAGTGTTCCCAGAGTTCCTTGTCGAGCCTGCTACCCGACTCATGACTAACAGCGTTTCTTGTACGTCGGTGTTCAGCCAGCTGGCTGCAAGTGCGGATCTTGAAGGACCACAGGACTCAGTTGAAGTGATGATGGAAGAGTTCACAAAACGGCGGGATCTTGTCGTTGAAGGACTCAACTCACTACCGGGAGTAACTTGCCCAGTGCCAAAAGGTGCTTTCTACGCATTCCCTAACATCATTGGGACAGGGCTGAGTTCGGTCGAATTCGCTGAAAAAGCCATGCACGAAGCTGGAGTCGCACTACTGGCCGGAACGGCTTTTGGTGAATTCGGTGACGGCTACGTTCGTATATCGTTCGCTAATTCACAGGAAAACCTGCAAGAGGCAATTAGCCGTCTTCGTACGATTCTCTAGTCGGGTTTCCTGAGCGGAATCGTTGGGACTGAAATTTGATTGGGTGGTGTGCCATGCCAGCCTTCGAAATGCCTACCGTGTTTATTCGCCAGTGCACCAGTGCTTATACGGCGATCAAGGTAGTCGCTAAACGCCGATCTCGTACACCTCCATCAGATCACGAATCTTCACCCTCACGATCGCATATAAAACATGTTGAGTAATTCTCTTGACCTGCTTGAGTGGTGCCTCGACGACCGTCTCGGTACATTCGTTTAGCAGCCCCCACTGCTCAGTAAGTTCGGTTGTTTTGCTCATCCGATGGGGAACCATGATGTAGTGGTAATCGGCGCAACGAAGATAGGCAGGGTCGTCGAACTTCGTCGAGACCGTGTCGATGTGTTTTCGTGTCGATTCAGCCTTTTTAAAAACGACTTCGATGTCCGACTCGGCAGTAGCTAACGCCGTGGCTTTACCCTCCTCATTTGGAGTATCCAATGCCCCAGACTCAGCAAGCACAACCTCTGTCAGTTTCACCCCTTCGTCCAGCGACCAAGTCTTCTGGGGCCAGCTTCTTCTGTGTCAACTCCTTGTTATCGTCACGGCGTAGGTCATCCATGCTCGACTTTACTTCGATCAAGAAAATCCGATTCTTAAGGCCAAACCCTAAAATCTCAGCTATTAGCCAAAGCGGCTCCTTCAGTCTCACCTCAAAACCGACCACTCGACGCTCCGGCACCTCCCACAGCCACTTCCACGTTACGTACTTGAGTGAGTAAGTCAGCACGGTTTCGTTTCCGTTCTTAAAGTTGTCGAAGGGGTCTAAATCGACCGGTATTTCGAGTGGAGCTGGCATGGTGGTCTCTGGGTATTTTCGAAAACCAGATCATCACTCACGGTCTTTTGAACTTATAACCGGCCTAGCACCTACCTGCAAACAGGTGAATAAGCAGAGGTATTGGAAAATATGTTCTAAAACCCTTCCAAATATCAGAACGTACGTGCTAATTTATATGTTCGGTCGGGAATGACATCGACAAAATTCCCGAAATGCACCGATCAAAATAAAAAGGTTGGATCCGATGAAGAAGATAACAAGTACCAATCACACGACGCAGCCGTCAAATCCACTCGATGTGCGGGTTATTGGAATAGGTGGTGCCGGTTGCACCTCCGTGAAACACTTGTATGAATTCAACTCCAGCGACCTGCAAGTAATGGCTATCGACACTGGATCCGCCGTAAGTAATCTTGGTGATTCGATCGTCTCCCTGGCGATTGGCAATGGCTTCGGTAGCGGTGGTGACTCGATCGCAGCTGCTGAGCAATTCAGCGAAGCCGGGCCAACTGTTCACAAATTCGTTGCCGAAGCAGATGTTGTGATTATTCTCGCCGGACTCGGACGTGGCACCGGTTCAGGAATCTCACCAGTTGTTGCTGAGATGGCGAGGAACTCTGGTGCGCTGACAATAGCAGCGATCAATATGCCATTCGAATTTGAAGGGCGTTTTAGAAACCAGTCTGCGGAACGTGCGCATGACCAACTGACACTGTCGGCTGATGCGGTGATTACACTTAACAACGATGATTTGACGGGTCTCGGAAACGAGATCGGATCACTAAATAGAGCATTCCAGCGAGCCGATCGAAATGTAGCCGAAACGATCCGCTCAATTACATCTGCTCTGACAGCTTCGTCAGGTAGTTTTGAAACGGTGAGGGAGTCACTGAGGAGTGCCGTAAACACACTTGTGCTATCAGGTACAGCGAATGGGCTTCACGCTGGTAGAACAGCAGTGACAAATGCCTTTACTGAAACAACGCCTCCTCTTGCTGATGCGGTATCCGGAGTAATCCACGTAGAAGGTGGTATCGGATTGTCGCTGGGGCAGGTAGCCGAAGCCGTCACTGCGCTGCAAGAGCAAATCGGTCGTCATCCTGAGATACACGTATCAAGTGAGCGTCAAATTGCGCTCGGGCAGAACATCAGGGTGACACTCCTACTCGGCGAAGGATCGAGGCCCGTTGAGAGTCCTGATGTCTCGGAGATAGTAATCCCGTTGACGGTTGGGAAGCCACGGGTATTGATCCCGAGCATATCGATCTTCGATACACCCTATCCCGTACGCAAGCGCGGCCCAATGCTGTTACCAGCGAGTTAACCACAAGGCCGATTTTCTGGCGGACCCGGTCTCATGATCGGCAGACGTAGACGTCGCACCAAACGCCTCGGTGCGGCGTCTACTTTTAACATCCATGGATATCCTTAGCGGCCAATTTCAATCGGTGATTATTGCCGATTCGTTGACAGCAGTTGGTGGTACGAACATGTAGCCAGTGCCTCTCACAGTTTTGATCAGACTTTTACCCGACGCGACCTTATTCAGCTTCTTACGCAACCTGAAAATAGCAACGTCGACTGCGTTGTCGGCAGGGCGAGCATCTTTAGTCCAGCATCTATCCATCAGGTCGAGTGGTGACACTGGTGTACCGGGTGATGAAGCCAGTGCGTGAATTAGCAAGAACTCGGTCGGGGAGAGCGAGAGCGACATCCCGTCCATCTCCATACGCTCTGATTCAGAGTTCAGCGCGAAACCGTCCATTCGAATGGATGATGCGGGCAGCACTCCTCGTTTTGCAACACTGGAACTCTCAACAACTCTGAAAGGCTGGTTCTGTGGTACCGTCACCTCATTTCGAAATGAGTTCGAATTTGTAGAATCGAAGTTCACAATAAGTTCGAGTTGCTCTATTTCCTGAAGAGTTGGCAACGAATCCGACTTGTTGAATACATATACAATTCCGTTGGTGTCGAGTCCTCTGGAAATCGGCGTAACGATTCCCTGTGTGAAGCCCACGCTTTCAGCCCATACCGGCAGGGGCAGGCAGTTGTCGACGGCTGATGTCGATACGATGATTGCTGAACCCTGACGCGCAGCAACTGCACCGGGTTCATCACTATCTATCGTTTCGAATTGCTCTCTTATTTGCGAAAGATCACCCTCGAAGCTCCAGTTCGACGGTGTAAGCACCCCGTGAGCCTCCCGCAGATTGAAAACAACTGCTGCCGGGTATCCGGTAGCCATGCGAGCCGCGGCAACAAAGCGGGCGTCAGGACTTTTAGAGTCAATGCTGTTGATGAGCCGTATACCGTCCAGCACTCGACTCGCACTCGCCTCATCCAAGAGCCGTTCTTTCAAAGCATGAAGCTCTTGTCTTTTGGCACTAAAATTAGTTGACAGAACCGCGTGAATCATTGTGCTGCTGAGCAGAAACACGAGGGCGATCGATGCAACCATCCAGATTCCACCACTGAACGCGCTGGCCAATACAACCAGCGACGATCCAAGAATCAAGGTGGCCGAATATCCGATCCAGTTTTGAGCAACCGCCCGGATAATCGACTGGAAGCGGTCAGTTGCATCAATTGTTTGCGTTGCAAGTGTTGTGTTCGAGCCCTGACTGTTGTTCATCTAAGCAACAGTAGCCAAAATCGCTTCACGCTTACCTGTTTACGGTTGAACAGAGTTTGGTCGAAACACTGTTATCCGCCGCATGTTCACGTTGATGTGCGGTAATTTACTGTCGTAAATGCGTCGTGAAGTCGTACACTAGAGGGAAGTAATACAAACACACAGGTAAGCAAATACACTTCCCACCATTAGAAGGGTTCCAGCACTCTGGGCACTCTAGGTCGACTGAAAAGTCTGATCGGTCGCGGCATTCAGAACGACGAATCAACATCTTCTGAATCGAATTCACGGACTAGCAAACGTAAAGCCGCCAACCGCATTCCAAATTCCCCCCAATCGATATCAAACGACCCTGCAAGTTCTTCCTCTGATCGGCCTCGCAAGCGAGGATCACGATCAAACCGGGACGTAAGTCAACAGAACGGCGGTCGTCGTCGAGATACACGTCGTAGCGAACGATCTGACCGGCAACGGCCGGAATCTCGCCGTGATTCTGAACCACGCAACGATCGCAGTTGTAATTCACCCCGTAACTCCGAAGGAAACAGGGGGCGGGGTCGTCGTAGTGGTCAGGGGGCACGAGAAGATTTCACAGATCGACGTGATGACCGTCCGCAGCGAGGAAGCCTGGATGAGTCCTCTTCGACCCGTCGACGTGACAGGCGCGGCGCTTACGAAGGTCGATACGATCGAAACGAAAACCGAATTGAGCGAGACGAACCTCGTATTAAGAGGCGTGATTATTCACCGACCGCCAGTCGGTCTTCAGACCCGGATAGAACCACTCTAGTTCGTGGCATACAGAGTAGGCGGCGTGGGCGCGAAAGAGAGCAGCAACCGGAACGACCTCAGGTAGTTACAGAACTGCAGGGTACCGAGGAGTGGGGTGGTGTCGAGCTTGAAAAAACTATCGTAAATTCCATATTGAACATGGGATATGAAACTCCTTCGGAGATTCAGGAAGAGTCGATTCCTTGGCTGCTCAAGGGTCGTGACGTAGTTGCCCAGGCAGTGACAGGATCTGGGAAGACGGCATCATTCGGGATTCCAATGTGCAACTTCGTCGACCCGGATGCACGTGATGTGCAAGGGTTGGTGCTTGTACCGACCCGTGAACTTGCACAGCAGGTCCAGCGCGAAATCTCGCTGATCGGCCGAGATCGCGGTATTGGAGTAGTTGCGGTTTATGGTGGTGAGCCAATCGCAAAGCAGATTAAAGAACTCGAGAATGGCAGACCAATTGTCGTTGGCACACCGGGGCGACTAAAAGATCTCATGAACCGCCGGATTCTTGATCTCAGCTACGTAGGAATGGCTGTGTTGGATGAAGCGGACGAGATGCTCGACATCGGGTTCGCCGATGATATGGAGTTTATCCTTAAGCGAACACCGAGCACCCGTCAGACAGCGCTGTTTTCAGCGACTATCCCCGGGTTCATCCGTGGTCTTATTCGTAGATACCTCGATGACCCTCGTTGGATCCAACTAGTGTCCAACTCGAAGGGTCTTGAGACGGTAGATGAAGTTGATCAGATATTTTACGACGTTGCATCGCAAGATAAAGCTGACGGAATTCTCGAGGTCCTTGACAACATTGATGAAGACTCACAGATACTGATCTTCCGTCGGATGCAGATCGGAGTCGACCGTCTGTCAAAAGGCTTAGCCGGTGAGGGTTTCGCGATCAAAGGAATACACGGTGGTATGTCGCAGTCAGAGCGAAACCGCGTGATGACAGCATTCCGTGACGGTAGTTTGAAAATGATGGTTGCCACCAATCTTGCTGCCCGCGGTCTCGACATTCCGACGATATCCCACGTCATCAACTACGACATGCCCGAAAACATCGAAGAGTACGTCCACAGAATTGGTCGTACGGCGCGTATGGGCAAACGAGGCACTGCGGTCAGCTTCATTGGCGAATGGGACTTTGAACTTCACGAGCAGATTGTCCAGAAAATCGGCGTAGATAAGATGATCAAACGAAAGTTTTCGTTCTACTAAAAGCGAACGATCTGAGGCGCTCGGCAGCTCCAGTAGAGCCAATTTTCGATCCTTTGGCTTTCTAAATCCCGACCTTCCCACCACGAACGCTCGTGCCATCGCCGGTGATCAACTGTGCAACTTCTTTCGCAAACTTAACTTCCGTGTCGTCCTGCGGCTGGTAGTCGAGATACTTGCGACCTGTTTCCAACGACCAGAACCTGCGCGTGTTGTCGCTACATCCGTAGGCCACCACAAACGGAACGCCGTGTTCATCTTCGATGTTCGGGGCTTCGACAGCCCTGATGAACAGCTGAGTTATGTCCCTTGGGCTGATGTAGGCGCCAAGATTCCTCTTGAACTCAGCAATGCCGCCGGAGGTCTGCTCAGACATTGATGAGTCTCCGATGTATTGCTCTGCAACGATAGGCCGGGTGAACCCGATTCTCAGCATGACCGTCTCAAGCTTCCTACCGAAAATTCCGCACGCATAAGGGAACGCCAGCAGTTCGTAAGCCGCTTTGGCCCAGCCGTAAAAATTATCAGAAACCGGAAAATCGGTGGGGCGTACCATATCCATCTTGCGATTATGGATCAGCGAGTGCTCATACCAGTCGGCCGCGTGATTCGAACTGGCGATAGCGATTCGACGGAGACCACTATCGTAAGCCGAGCGGTAGATGTTGTTTGCCATCTGAATGTTTTCGTGTTCGTTGTCGAAACGGTCAATTGGCTCGTTCTCAAACCTGGCACCGCGGGGAGTGTGCGGTTTAAACGCCAGATGGATAACTGCATCGACACCCTCAAACAAGTGGGCATATTTCGATCGATCGGGATCGATGAAATCGGCAATCTGAACACCTTCAACCTTGTTGCCCTCCCGATTCTTGTCTGAAACATCGGCCAGTGTCAGATCGAAGTAGTCCCGCATTGTTGGCAGTATTAGTGATGCGATATACCCACTTGCTCCTGTCAGTAAAACCTTACGTTTCGCCATGTCTGAATTCTCCTAATTGCGGCTACTGAGTTTGCTCGAAATCTGAGAGCGCTGCCCCGAGAATCGGCATCTCGGAATGCCAACCAGATGCGGTGTGATAACCCGCGTCTGGCAGTTTCACAATCGGCTCGATGCCGAGCGCTATTTTTCCTCTTTGGACATTAAATAAATGTGTGTAAAACTCGTTTTGAATGTGACGGAAAGTCGCCACCAGATCCATCACTAACGTCTCACCGGTTTCAGGATTCTCGGAAACTCCGTCCGGGTGAACGGTCCTCATGAGTTTCCAATGCTCATGCACTCTCCGTTCTACCCTGATTGATCGAACCCGTGCGATTGTGGTGTCGACAAGTACCTGTCTCGATATTCCGACCACTTCGTTGAGCGCACCGAGAATATATTCTATTTCCCAGAAAACTCGGTTATCCAGTCGACGGTCAAATTCTTTTGAGTTCAGAGAATCGTAACGCTCCTGAGATACTGGCCACTCGTCTACGAAGATCTGATCGCCCCACATCCCAATCAGCCAGCGAAGCGGGACCGACACGATATGGTTCGTCTGCTGTCTGATCGACCAGAGCGACCATGCCCATCGATCAGAAGTCCAGTCCAGAATCTCGTCAGACAGCTCGACTACCTCGTCTCGAATAAGGCTGTCTACGCGCCAGTAACTGGGGAACAGGGTGCGAAGCAGTGGGCTTTTTGCTGAGCCGGTACGTGACATTCGCCGAGTCTCTCGTCATGTTTGATCGCTGTCAACGACATACTCGACTTAAATGATCTGTAATATCTGTTCATGACTACAAAAACCTGGCTTAAAGGCAACCTTCACACCCACACAACCAACAGCGATGGTGACGAATCACCGGAGCACGTTGCAGAGTGGTACCACGAGCAGGGTTACGACTGGCTCTGTCTCTCCGACCACAATCACCTCACTATTCTCGAAGGAACCGAAACCGAAAAAGCTAAATGGCCATTGTTGGTACGGGGTGAAGAAGTGACATCCCGAGAAGCTACTGGCCCGGTCCACGTAAACGCGTACGGTATTACCGAGCTGGTAGAAGCTTCTAACTCGACGGACATAGTTACGGCAATGCGTGAGAACGTCGAAAGGATCATCGCGGCTGGCGGCATGGCGTCAATCAATCACCCGAACTACCGCTGGGCATTCGACGATGGCGCAATGATGAAGGTCGAAGGCTACAAGTTCATGGAAGTGTTCAATGGGCACCCCGAATCACACGGTGACGGCGGCGGCGGGAGATCCAGCACGGCGGGTATCTGGGATCGGCTGTTGAGCAACGGCCGCAGGGTATGGGGCATCGCTGTTGACGACTCTCACCACTATACCGGTGAATTCAGTAAGGATCGCTCGAATCCCGGTAGAGGCTGGATCCAAGTAAAAGCGGCGAGACTGTCGCAGCAGGATGTTTTCGAAGGAATGTCCGACGGAGATTTCTACGCGTCAACCGGTGTGACCATCGGTGACATGGTCTCGAATCGACGTGAGATCAAGCTCGATATCGATCCTGAAACGTATACGGACGGTACCGAGGCGAAGTACACGACACTGTTCACCGGAGCGAACGGCCGACTACTGTACGAATCGATCAGCAACTCGCCTTCGTACACACCAACCCGACTCGACGGATACGTCCGGGCAACTGTCTACTCGTCTCGAGGTACTCGCGCCTGGACACAACCGGTGTTCGTCGATCCATAAGTGGCAGTCAGTTCCTGCGAAATTCGACTATCATAAGCAAACGATCATCAACCGCGTCCGGACCTCAGAGATGCGGAGCTGAGGGCCCCTGAGTGAACAGTTCGCGGCCACAATATCCTGTGATTTTACTTGATGTACCAATAATCACCTCGCCCGACATGAAATAATCGTTGCAGAGGTTTACTAAGTCGACGCGGCAGGCAGGAGGCCCGGATTGACAACGCGATACGAAGGAACAATCCACGCCCCGGGATTTCCTGAACATCTCGAGTGGTTCAATACCGAATCTCCGTTAACCCTCGCGGATCTGAGGGGACGTCTGGTCATCCTCCACTTCTGGACATACTGCTGAATTAACTGCATGCATGTACTTCCGCAGTTACGGAAGCTGGAGGAAAAGTACGCCGATCTTTTAACCGTCGTCGGGGTACATTCCGCGAAATTTAATGCCGAAAAATCGTCTCAGAACGTTCGCGAGGCCGTTAGACGTTATGGCATATGTCACCCGGTAGTAAACGACACTGATTTCGAAATATGGAAGTCGTACGCCGCGCGTGCTTGGCCAACCCTGATGTTTCTTGATCCAACTGGCAAAATCATCGGGCGCCATGAAGGTGAGTTCCCAGTAGACGTACTCGATAGCGTAATAGCTGTCATGATCGAACAGCACGAGTCGTCTGGCCTATTAGAGCGCGGTCCATTTTCTGTGAAACCAGAGAAACAGGCGGAAAACCAGTTGTCCTTTCCGGGGAAAATTACAGCTGATGCAGAGAGAGAGTGGTTGGTAATTTCTGATTCCAACCATCGACGACTGCTTCTCACTGATTTTGACGGCGAGGTCGAAGTGGTTGTCGGAAACGGTGAATCTCCATTAGCTGTAGGCGATCGTCTCGGAGTGTACGCAGCCCGTAAATTTTCCGATCCACTGTTCGAAAATCCTCAAGGAGTCGTGATCGATGGAGACACGTTGTATGTCGCCGACGCCGGAACCCACTCGATAGTCAAAGTGGGACTTGTATCAGGTCTGGTCGAAACGATTGCCGGCACTGGTGAGCAATCGCTCTATCGGCACGAGGGTGGGTCAGCCTTGAACGTTCCACTCAACTCTCCTTACGACCTGTCGTTGAACGATGGAATTCTCTACATTGCCATGGCAGGATTTCACCAGTTATGGACGATGGATATCGACGACTGCTCTGTTGTTCCTTTCGCCGGTGACGGAGGTGAAGACATTGTCGATGGCCTGAAGCCCGAGGCTCGACTGGCTCAACCATACGGTATCGAAGTGTCGAACAACGCCGTGTTCTTTATTGATAGCGAAACCAGTTCAGTTCGAGTTGCAGCGATTGCAGAAGCGGGCAGAGTCGTAACACTTGTCGGCACTGGCTTGTTCGACTTTGGTGACCATGACGCTGTTGGAAAAAATGCCCAACTACAACATCCGCAGGGGCTAGCTGTTCACAACGACAACATCTACGTCGCCGACTCGTACAACAATAAGATTAAATCGGTCGCCATTGGATCGCTGCAGGTGACGACGATCGCAGGTTCAGGTAAGCAAGGCGATGTCGATGGCTACTCATCACTAGCACAGTTCAGTGAACCCGCCGGGGTGGTTGTTGTCCGAGATCGAATGTTCATCGCTGATACGAACAACCACAAGATAAAGGTGTTCGCATTTGATACGGGCGAAGTCTATTCGCTCGACTTGAGCGGCGTGTGAAGCCGGAAATCAAACCTGAGAACAGGCTAAATCCTACGTCGTGAAGTGTCCGGTAAATCCCTGCTGGTTTTCGAGCATCTTACTGACGGAGTAATCCGTCTATACACTGACATAACAAAAGACCTATGCCAAACCGCCTCGCCAACGAAACAAGCCCGTACCTGCTCCAGCACAAGGACAACCCCGTCGACTGGTATCCGTGGGGTGACGAGGCGTTTGCAGCAGCCAAAATACTCGACAAACCGATCATGCTATCGATCGGGTACTCGTCCTGCCACTGGTGCCACGTGATGGCCCATGAGTCGTTCGAAAACGACTCGATAGCTGCCGGTATGAACGCTGGGTTTGTGAACATCAAAGTCGATAGAGAAGAGCTTCCGGACGTAGACTCGATCTACATGACAGCGGTTCAGGTAATGACCGGATCGGGAGGATGGCCGTTAACCGTTTTCATCACCCCTGACGGACTGCCATTTTTCGGAGGCACCTACTTTCCGTCAGAAGATCGACAGAACATGGCGGGGTTTCCTCGAGTGCTGGCAGCGGTAGCCGATGCATACGCTACCAAGCGAGATGAGTTGCTGGAGAGTTCGCAGAAAGTTGTGGCGTCAATACGCGAGCAGTCGACTCCGCAAAAGAATGACGGCGATATCGATGTGTCGCTCATATTCGGAAGTTTCACCCATCTTGTCGGCAACGCTGATCCTGAGAATGGGGGATCACGGGGCGCCCCAAAATTCCCTCAGCCTATGATCTACGAACTACTGTTGAGGTATTGGAAACGAACAGGTAGCTCACAGGTGCTGGACATCGTCACACTGACGCTGGAAAAGATGGCATTCGGCGGAATATATGACCAGATCGGCGGTGGTTTCGCACGTTATTCGGTCGACGATAAATGGCTCGTACCGCACTTCGAAAAAATGCTTTACGACAACGCTCAGTTGGTGTCGTTGTACCTTCACGCGTACCAGGCGACGAAAAAGCCATTGTTCAAGCGTGTCGTCGAGGAAACACTTGAGTACGTAACCCGAGAAATGACCCACGCTGCCGGAGGTTTCTACTCAGCCTCCGACGCAGACTCCGAAGGTGTCGAAGGAAAGTATTTCGTCTGGACTTTCGAAGAGATAGACGCTGTGCTGGATTCAATGGATGCCAAATTCGCAAAGGTCTACTGGGGCGTAACAGAGGAAGGGAACTTCGAAGAATCGAACATCCTGCACTTGCCGATGTCACGCGAAGAGTTCATCGCTTGTTCGGTACAGGAACCGTCCGAGATCATCGACAATATAGACCGCATTCGATTACTACTTCTCGAAGAGAGAGCGAAGCGAATCGCACCCGGTATCGATGACAAAATACTTACCTCTTGGAACGCACTGATGTTAAAAGCGTTCGCCGAAGCGGGTGCGGTCTTTGAGAATGACGACTGGATTGCTGTGGCCGAGAAAAACGCCCACCTGCTCCTGAATCAAATCAAAGATTCCGACGGTCGATTGCTCCATACATGGAAAGCAACGACTGACCCTGTGAATAGCGATGACCCCGGCGGAGAGGCGAGAATTCTTGGGTACCTAGACGACTACGCATACCTGATCGACGCACTGCTTACGCTATACGAGACCACGTTCGACTACTCCTACATCGATGAAGCTCAATTGCTGGCCGACCAGATGATTGAACGCTTCTGGGACCGCGACTGGGAAGTTTTTTACGACACTTCCGCCGAACACCCGAAATTGCTGGTAAGGCCCAGAGATGTGCTGGACAACGCTGTGCCGTCTGGTGGTTCAGTAGCAGCGATTTCACTTCTGAGATTGAGCGTTTTTACCGGGAAGACCGAGTATGCTGAAAAAGCCGAAATTTCGATGAAAGCGATGATTCCACACATGGAGCAAGCACCTTCGGCTGTCACTTCCTGGCTCAGCGCCGTGGACATACTACGATCGAATTCACAGGAAGTTGTACTGATCGGTCCTGCGGATGATCCGGTGATTATCGACATGAAGCGCGAACTGCGAAGAACCTTCTCGCCGAACATTGTATTTGCCGGAGCTACAGGAGAATCTAGTGAGGGTGCATCGTCGCCATTACTAGAGGGGAGGGAACAGATCAATGGAAAGGCCACTGCTTACGTTTGTGAGAACTATGCCTGCATGCTGCCCGTCACGACGGTCGCCGAGTTGATTGAGCAGCTCGGTTAAGCCTTGTCGCCCGGGACATTATCAGGTGGTTCGTCCGAATCCGCTTCTGGCACGGGTGGTTTTTGTTCTTCCGAAGCTTTTTTCATAGCGCGCGCATCGGCTTTTCGGTCGATTCTCTCACGAACTATTGCCAGTGCGACACCGGCTGATGTGCCGGCAACACCGATCAATGCCATAAGAGGCCCAGCAGTAACTCTGCACATTTACAATCGAGTCCGTTCTGTCCAATAAAAAGCAGTAATACAATTATTATTGTACTGTCGCCACCGGGTAAACGATACTCGATTGAAGCTAGTTGGTGATGTCTCTTCTCTGGTTTTCTAAAGACTCAAGCAGCTCCAAAGGCGTCAGCTTCTCATACGTAATGAAATCGCCCGGTAGATAACCCACCTGCTGATGAATTCGCACCGAGTTAGCGTGAGAGTCCATTCTAAGGACAGTATCCGATCCAGAGGTCGGACGGATGAAATCGAGAAATACCCTTATGCAAGTGGTTTTACACTCAATATTGGATATTGGGTCCGAGCAGTCCGAAGACCTCCCCTTTGTTGATCTCCATATTTACATCCAGAATCCTGCGGTGCTCCCCACAGAACTTCGTCAGATCTGTGGGGTTTATTACTGTCGTCATCGGGTGATTACTCCGACGAATTGCATTGATCTCCACTGTAGCGGGATCCGAACATAAGAAATGTAGCCCACCCCGACCTGTCTCGCGATAAGAATCTATGCTGGACGTCAAAGCTGGAGCAGAAGCCACCAAGAGTCAGACGGCTGGCTAGTCGTCGGAGGCGAACTTATCTAGAACCGAGTCAGAAAAGTCACCGTTCGAGTATACCTTTGAGACATCATCGAGTTCTTCGAGAGCGTCGAGCAGCCGCAGGGTCTGCATGGCACCCTTATCATCAAGAGGCACAAGAGTTGTTGGCACAAGTGCGATTTCCCCGCTCTCGACCGTTATTCCCGGGATTGACTCAACGCCAGTCTTCACCTGCTGGAATTCTTCGTAGCCAGCTGTGATCTGAACAGTGTTGCCATCTACCTCGACATCCTCAGCGCCAGCATCGACTATTTCAAGCGCGATATCATCGGGATCCCCATCGTTAACCTCGACAGTGATAAGGCCCTTGTTCTCAAAGTTCCACGCAACTGCACCAGCCCCGGCAAGGTTTCCACCCGCGCGGGTTATCTGGGCACGAACCTCTGCAGCCGTTCGATTCTTGTTGCCGGTTAGTGCCTGAACGATGATTCCTGCACCACCGGGACCGTAGGCCTCGTAGTTAATTTCTTCGAGGACTGCCGAATCATCCCCGACACCCGAACCGCGGGCAACCGCTCGTTCGATGTTTTCTTTTGGCATGTTTAACGACTTTGCACTGTCAACTGCCAATCGCAGGCGGAAGTTCATTTCAGGGTTAGGATCACCATTGTGCGCGGCAACCATGATTTCCCTTGCAAGCTTTGTAAAGAGTTGGCCGCGTTTGGCGTCGGCAGCACCCTTTTTGTGCTTGATGGTGCTCCATTTAGAGTGACCTGACATTCAGACTTCCGTTCTCTGCATGATCATCATTTGATCGTCTTTCGCTGTAAGAACAAGTTTACCGAAAACACGCCATTAGAGTATTCCGTCGGGTAGGTCGAGAGTCATTATGCCGGCTTCTTTGTCCACCTCAACGATCACACCATCCAATACCGGGACAAGTATTTCCGGGGATGTTTTCTTGCCTGTGGCGGCACGTTCAGGCCTGACGATAAAAACGTCGTTACTCCCGGTTTCGAGAATCTCGTTCAGCGTGCCGAGTCTCTGCCCATCGACCGTCACCACGTGAATCCCGATGATTTCGTAGTGATAGTAGATCCCGGGGGGGGGCTCAGGGAGAGATTCGGCAGGCACCGATAGTTCTACATCCCTGAGGGCGTCAGCTTGTTCAATTGAATCGATACCGACGAACGTTAGCTTCGCCGAGTCGCCGGACTTACCCGTATCAGCAACTTCGTACTCGATGCCGTTGGCGATTACGAAATCGCCAGCAATAAACCGATCGGGAATGCCAGAATAAACCTCGACCAGTACGGCACCTTTGATGCCCGTTGGACGGCGAACGCGACCAACTACAACCAAATCATCTATCGGGACAATGGAACGATTGTTTGCATCCATCATGGGGTCAACATTACCCGTTGTGGCTCTAGTGCCATACGGGGGGCACGCTTCCTAATCGATCTCGAGGCTGACTCGAACATCGGCCTTTACCGCGGCGACTCTCAGCAGAGAACGCATCGACTGTGCAACACGACCATCACGGCCGATTACTTTTCCCTTGTCTTGGTCGTCCACAGAGAGGTGAAGGAAGATGCGATCTCCACCATCTTCTTCGTTCACTGAAACAGCGTCGGGATTCGAGGCAAGCGCACGGGCAATGTATTCAATCATCTCCCGCATCGAGTCGATCGGCGACATGTCGCTATCTTCGAAGTCATCCCCATCGTTAATGGGTCCGCGGTCGTCTTGCTCAGCCACTTGTGGAATCCTCTTCGGGTTCCTCCGCTGGCGCTTCCTTGGAAGCCTCTTCCTCAGCCTCGGCTACTGCGGTTGCTGTTGCGGATACCTTCGGAGCCGGTTTCGCTGCTGCTTTGGGGGTTTTCTTCTTCTCTTCTGGGGGAGCAGCGGTAGGGGTGTTGACCTTTGGGAGGAACCCGGTGGACTGGAGGAGGTTTACAACCGACTCAGACGGCTGCGCCCCGTTCTTGATCCACTGTGCGGTCTTCTCTTCGTCGATCTTGATCTGTGGTGGATCCGGGAAGGGATCATACGTGCCAATTTGCTCGATGAAGGCACCATCTCGGGCGGCTCGCTGGTCGGCAACTACTATTCGATAGAAGGGGTGCTTCTTACCACCAACGCGCTTAAGACGAATTCGAACCATTCGGGAAATCACTCCGTGCCGTTATTAGGGTGCGGCGGTATATGGAAGCGGTCAGACTCAGGCAACGTCGCCAGAGTTCAACGCAATCGAGCTAAAATTGTATTTGCAACTCCGCAGTTGGTCAAAGGGGTTCCAGTTCAATCCTGCGCCAATTCGTTGAGCCGTGAACCTGTATCGCCGAATTCAATCATAAACCTAACTACTTTTGGTGACATGAAACTCCCCATGTTGCGCCGGTTCAGCAGTACTCTGAATCCCATCGAATACGGAGCCGCACGTGATGAACCTCCTTTGACCAGTAACGACCGATCAGTAAACGTCCTGTTCTTCGCTGCCCTAAAAGATCGCGCGCGAGCGCGCTCGGTCGACATCGTTGCGATCGACGGCATGACTGTTGACGACGTGGTTTTGGCGGCCAGAAAAGCAGCGCCCTGTGACCCGGAACCGGGTTCATCAATAATGCTGGCACTCAACGGCGAGTATGTAACGGGTGATCAGCAGGTGAAGGCTGGCGACGAAATCGCCCTGATACCACCGGTGAGCGGTGGCTCTGGTGATATCAAAACTGATACCGACTGGGTTTTCATCACTCCTGAAGTACTGAATCCCGAGTCGTTAACCGAATTCGTTAGCACGGGTGCAGATGGTGCAGTCGTGACGTTCCTGGGCGTCACCCGTGACCACAACGAGGGTCGAAAGGTCGAGTATCTCGAATACGAGGCGTACCAGCCCATGGCCGAGAACAAAATTGCTGAATTGATTGTCGAGATGCGGGACAAATGGGAACTGGGCAAGATTGCCATTGCTCACCGCACTGGGCGGGTCGATATTGGCGAAACGAGCATGGTAGTTGCTGTGGGGTCGGTACATAGAAGCCCGGCTTTCGAATCGGCTTTGTATTTCGTCGATCGACTAAAAGAGATTGTTCCGATCTGGAAAAAAGAACTGTTCGAAGGCGGGGAACTATGGATCGGTGAAACCCCCGGGGTTGGCGAACCTACAGAGCCTGCCGAGTAGCCTGGGCTGGGTGTTTTTGAGTACCGCCACACCACGTGGTGTGAAGAGGAAACGTGACCGAAGAATCGGATCAAAATAACGGCGCTCCACTAAACATGGACGGTTCAGTAATTCAAGCGACCGACATTAGGAAACTTTACGGCGATCACGTAGCTGTCGACGGCATAACGTTCAGCGTCCAGCCCGGTGAAACCTATGGATTACTGGGTCCTAACGGCGCGGGTAAAACCACCTCGATGCGGATGCTCAGCGGACTCAGTCCAGTCAACTCGGGCTCGATCAACGTCGCAGGGATCGACGTTGTGAAAGACAATCGCGCAGTTCGAGAAGTGATGGGAGTTGTAACCCAGCACGACGGACTCGACAGTGGGTTAACCGTGTTTCAAAATCTGTTCCTGCACGGCTTCCTTGCTGGTCTTGCTCGTAAAGACTCCAAGAATCGTGCCAACGACGTGCTCGAGTTTTTCGGTCTGCGCGACCGATCAAAAGACAATACATATGAACTTTCAGGCGGCATGAAACGTCGACTCGCCATCGCCCGTTCAATGATGACCAGCCCGAAAGTCATCGTCATGGACGAACCATCGCCCGGCCTCGACCCACAAAGTCGGAACAGAGTATGGGAAGAGCTGGCTGTATTAAAAGACGCTGGCGTCACCGTGTTACTTTCGACACACTACATGGAAGAGGCGACGATACTGTGCGACCGCCTTTCGATCATGGACAACGGCAAGATCCTCGACGAAGGCACCCCCGATCAGATGATCGAGCGGCATGCCCCCAAAGAAGTTGCACAACTCAGAGTCGCTCCCGCCTCGCTCAGAACCGTGCGCGAATATTTGTCCAACCGAGAAATTTCGTTCCGAGAAGTTGGTGCGCTCGTGAGTGTCACCCGAGTGAACGGGGACCGGCCTGACCTTTCGGGATTGTCAGATGTCGAGGGAGTGAGAATCTCCTATCGAGCCGGAAATCTCGAAGACGTATTCTTGTCGATAACGGGTCGAGAGTTGAGAGAAGAGTAATGAACCTCGCAATTCCAACTCCAGACTTAAGGCGCAGGAGCATCAGCGGACTCTGGCTGCGCCACGCAGTCTCGTTTTTGCGCTACTGGAAATTTGCAATCATGTGGGTTCTTATTGAGCCAGTCATCATGCTTGTCGCTGTCGGGTTCGGTGTCGGGAAACTGGTCGGGGAGATGGAAGATGGGGTTTCATATGCCGAGTTTGTGACGCCGGGTTTGATAGTCGGTAACGCCATGTTCCACGCGTTGTTTGAGACATCATGGAACGCGTACAGCCGAATGGATAACAACGTCTACGAAACGGCGCTGACCACCCCGATTACCATCAGCGAAATCGCCATGGGCGATATTCTTTGGGCCGTCACGAGGTCGGTAATGACTGTATCCGGCACGGCGATCTTTGCTGCATTGTTTGGTTGGTTGAACCACCCGGAAGCTATCGGCCTACTTATCCCTGCAATCATGGTGGGTATAACTTTCGGTACATTGGGATTCTTATTCTCGACTGTTGCACCACACACGACATTTTTGACTCTGGTGTTCACGCTTGTCGCGACGCCAATGTTCTTCTTCTCGGGTTCATTCTTTCCAGTCACGATCCTTCCCGATTCGGTCGAACCGATCGCTTGGGCAATGCCGCTTACCTCGGCAGTGCACATCGGACGGGGATTTGCGCTCGCGAGTCTCGACATGTCCCACCTGTGGGCAGCTTTGTATCTGATCGCGATTACAGCCGTACTTTGGCCGATTGCAATCTTTTTGTTGAGACGTAAACTGATCAAATAACGCGTAACTGCCGACGTAAAAACTTCACGATAAATCCAAAGACTCATGCACATCTCCTTTGCCGAGTGAGGAGAGTGAAGTTATATTGAGAAGGTTCGCACGGGCACATCTTACGCGGAGGGTTCGCATAGTGGCCTAGTGCGCCCGCCTGCTAAGCGGGTTGGGGGTGTTGAGCCTCCTCGCGGGTTCGAATCCCGCACCCTCCGCCACTCGTTTCATACCGGCTCCCGGCGTCGTCGGATGACTTTGGTCTATGGTTGCATTCACGCTTGGCACCGACGTCATCGAATGACATGTCGTGGCTATCCCGTTCTTCCTTCCCGGGGGAGAAGATTAGGTTGAGAGGGAATTCCAAAACGCGTTAGGACGAGGGATTCTCCCCAGTCAATCAATCGTCGAATCCCTAAGTCCCGATTCGCAATCCCGGGTCGCATATCGAACGAAGTGTCTCGATAGCCGCCAACACCGCAAGCAAACTGGTCTTTGGGTTCGTGTCGTGTGGCACATTTTCAAACCTGAACGAGAATTTTCCAGCTCTGCTTACAGCATTAATGTCGTGGACGTTCCCCGGCGAGTTAGGATCCGCAACAACTTTAACCCTCGTAGAATTCGGGCCAATGCCTGCAAGACTCACCGTAGCCGCGACGTTCACGTTGGCCGGAAATAATTCAACTGCCTCCGCTGCTGTGCCCTCAAAAATAACCGTCGGCTCAGAAATCTCGACATCTTCCCAGTCCGCGAATCCGGGCGCTCCGCTCAAAGCTTTCGGTGGTTTTGTAGAAACAATTGTGACTTCTTCGAGTAAAGGTTTCGCAGCTCTCAGCGTGTCGATTCCGCCGACAGCGCCAGACGGCACGTAAATCGAAGCACCCGATTTGCTCGCTGCCTCGGAGACGGCCCGCATGAAGTCAGGCGACGTCAGAGCGCCTGAACTCATCACAAGCATCGATTTGCCCGCACTTAGAGCGGCCTCAGCATGGGCCACTACGGCTGCCTGCGACGCACACTCTACGATCAGATCGAGACCGGGTAGGGCAACAAGATTAGCAACAGTATCAGCCTCGATAGGGGTGGCGCCATCACCTTCGCCCAACTCTATCGCCAGGGCATTTCGACTCGGCCCGTACTCATCGAAAATCCCGATAATCTCCGCCGAACCGGCATCACCACGCTTTACGGCCCTTGCCAGTTCGGAACCCATCGAACCACACCCGATTAATCCGAGTTTTACATTTTCTGGCACTGTCTTTTGTTGCTCCACTTGATTACGCGCGAACGATTACCTGAACGGTAAGAAACCGAATGATAAACGGCAAGATCGTGTATCTGCGTTATAAACGGTTCAAATAATGGTGCAATGTGAATTATCGGGATATCCTTGCTTGCTAACGACTGGTTGAATAACTCATAACTTTGAGTTAGGGCCGTGCGCGTAACGGTCCTTCAGCCCGTAATTTCATACTTGCCCTCGAATCGGTTTCAAATTGCCCAGTTATCACGTATGGACAGTGGGATGTCAGATGAATGTGTCTGACTCTGAACGTTTGTCCAGCGGATTTTCAAAAATGGGCTTCGAATCCACCGATGATATTGCGACAGCCGACGTAGTTGTTCTGAACACCTGCGTTGTACGCCAATCAGCCGAAGATACCGCAACCGGGCTGATCGGACGGCTTGGAAAACGAATGAAGGGCAACGACAATCGAATGATCGCTGTGATGGGCTGCATGGTTGGCCCTGAGCAATCGGAACTGAAGCGCCGTTTCCCTTACGTCAACGTTTGGGCGCGGCCACAGGAATTTGCCCCAATACTTGAACTTGCGGGCATGAAGCACGGGCTCGACCCGGAGGGCTGTCTCAGCCAGGCAGTACCCGAAAATCCCAACGTTGCGTCGTTCATCCCAATCGTCCACGGTTGCGATAAATTCTGCACGTTCTGCATCATCCCCTATCGCCGCGGCCGTGAAAATAGCCGTCCAGCCTACGAGATCGTACACGAGGCGGAATTGATGGTCGCAAGGGGTGTGAAAGACATAACTCTACTCGGCCAGAATGTCGACTCCTATGGCCACGATCTGCGACCCCGAATCGATCTGGCCGATCTGATGGAGGAAGTCCACGAAATCAACGGTCTTGAGCGGATCCGGTTCCTGACCTCTCACCCGAACGACATGTCTCTGCGGATTATCGAAGCGATCCGCGATCTTCCAAAGGTCTGTGAAATGATCAACTTGCCGATTCAGGCCGGCGACGACGCGGTTCTCGCGAATATGCGCAGGGGATACACGAGTAGCCAATACCTGGAAAAAATATTCTTGATCAAGGAAATGATCCCTGAAGTGAGTCTGAGCACAGATCTCATCGTTGGTTTTTCGGGTGAAACCGATGCCCAGTTTGAGAAATCAATGGACATACTTCGCATCGTTGAGTTCGAGAAAGTACACACCTCGGAGTACTCGTACCGTGAGGGAACGTTTGCGTCTCGTAAGATGAATGATGACGTTGAACGAGCAGTCAAGAAAGCTCGAAAAGTAGCTGTAGACGAGTTCCAACGGCAAATTCAGGCCAAAAACAAAGCAACATTGGTTGGTCAATCATTCGAGGTACTTGTTGAAGGACGTAAGAGAGGTAGACTGCACGGTCGAAGCAGAGACGATAAACTTATTTACTTAAACGTGCCTGATGGGTTGGGCGTGCCTGAATTACAGGCAGTCGACACTGTTAGCGTTGGCGACACTGTTAGTGTTGAGATAACTGATAGTTCACCGTGGTCACTCGAAGCAGAGCTGCCAACGAAGCAAACAACAAACGTGCGTGAGCGGGTGAAAAAGGAAAAGGTACCGGTCGTATGACGACTGTGTTCACAAAGCAGACCACCATTCCGATTACTGAGTTGGAACAGTCGGCTTACTGCCAGACTGATGGCCACCTGCGAACCAAGACACTCGAAGAAGAGTTTCAGGCCGGTGTGCGCTGGCAAAAAGTACCAACCCGTTAC
>CAYTAO010000020.1:3941-31467 GCA_964435915.1 uncultured Dehalococcoidales bacterium | reverse complement strand
TGACACCTCCACCTGGAGCCGATGCTGGCGGTGTGCTGAAGTTCTTTCGTGACATCGAGGCCTCAGTAGATATTTCGGTCGTGATCCAGGACGTAGCTTTCGCGCCAGTCGACCCAACCCTTGTCTCCAAGATATTCGAAGAATGCACCGGTGTCGTCTCTTGCAAAATGGAAACGAGTCCTACGCCACCACGCATATCGAATACAATCGAAGCCACGCAAGGGGCAATCAATGTCCTGGGCGGTGCGGGTGCAAACTTCCTGATAGAAGAGTTATCGCGCGGAAGCGATGGGACAATGCCTTTCAGTACAACTCCTTCTGAATTCGTTGAAATTTGCGCGTTGTACCGATCCGGAAAAACGGAAGAAGCTATCACTTTGTACAACACCCGCATCGGACCAATATGCCAATTGAATCAGCAAATACCCGGCATAGCTCTGCGCGTCCACAAAGAAATATTGAAAAAACGAGGACTGATCGAAACTGCCCGCGTTCTTGAACCGCTGCCGGTAATCGATGAGTTCACTCGCCGGGAGATCGATGCCTTACTGGAGCATGTGATTGTGTAAGGGTCAGGTATCGCGTGTTCTAACAGCCACCGCAATGTTGACCTAGTGGACTTAAGTTGTCGGGAAATTACAGTTACGCAGCAATCAAAAACATGGGTTATTTCCGATTAACTATTGAGCATCGTGATTTTATTGATCTCAGCAAACCGGCTCATTGATCGGTGCTGTGGACCAAGGAATTACGATTTGATTTCTTGATATCGGGATTCACGGGGTTTAGCAGTTATTTTTCGATCCAATCCCCTGCGGCTTGCAATGGAGCCACCGGGCAGGGTTGAACTGCCGACCTGCTGTTTACGAAACAGTCACAGCCACCCCGCTAAGGCTCGCCAAGTCGTGTGGGCATTGTTGTCAAAGTTGTTGTCAAACCGCAAAACAAGAGGCCGGATGATAAGTCCGGCCTCAGTTGGAGTGCAGTTTGGAGCCAACGGGCAGGATTGAACTGCCGACCTGCTGTTTACGAAACAGCTGCTCTACCACTGAGCTACGTTGGCGTGACCGAGTTACCGATTGAATCGGTATTTGATATCACTGATTCAAGCACTGATTAAGCCTACGACTAGTGACTCGGTTCAGCAATGCAATTAGCTACACGTAAAAACAAATCCGCTTGTGAATTTACAGGTAGTGATTCAGCTACGCATCACCATCGGTCGTGTAACCCATTTCGTCGGCAACGCGATTCGATGGTTTCAGTCCCGACTTAGTAGCAAACTCAAGCCGGTTACCCTCAGGATCATAGACGTAGAACGCACGTTGGCCATCGAAACGCTCGATCGGGCCTTTGATGATTTCGTAGCCCGCGGCGATCATCGCTTCGAGAGCCTCGTCGAAATCCTCGACTTCAAATGCAGTGTGGATATTTGGCGTGTCGTCAGGTGGGCGTTGAGCGAGATGAATCATGGTACCGTCAGACGCCTGCATCCAGATCAGAGAATCGCCACCTTCCTGTGATGGAATGATCTCTAAACCAAGCAGGTCTTTCCAAAATCCAAGGGCGCGAGAACGGTCTCGCATTGGCATCGACTGATGATGGATCGTATTGATTTTTATTTTTGCCATTTGATGTTTATTTATGCTTCCAGCCAGGTCAACTTAAGCGGTTACGAAATGGATATTCGGGCTTTATCCAGTGCGTCATAGCAGAATTCAGCCGCTCTGCGTGGACTGTAATCGGCCTGTCCGGATTGCTGAACGCTGACCTCTGCGAACACAGGCATGTCTTCAAGTCCATTTGCACGCAGCGCCGTCAGAAAACCCGGTATGTCGATACCACCGTCTCCCGGTAAGCAATATTCGACCTGCCCATCAACTTTCTCACCATCCTTGATATGAACCATTGCGGAATAAGGAGCACAGAGATCTACACTATGGACCATCTCACTACCCTCAACGACAAAGTGAGAAATATCCAGATCGAGCTTCAGATTCGGGTGTTTGGTCTGCTCCATCATCCACACAGCTTTTTCCGGCGTTTCGAAGTCTGTTCCGGCATGAGCCTCGATCGAAACGATGATGTCGTTCTCGGCTGCCATGTCCGCAAGTGAGAGGAACGCGTCCCGTATCTGCTCTTTTCCAGATTCCCAGGGCGGAGCGGAATGTCCGGGGGTCGTGGTGATCAAGGTGGGTGAATTGTCGTAGTGCATGCGCTGAATCATCTCGAATTTCCTCTTCGAGGACTCGAACATTTCCATGCGGTCTGGCGGTGGCGCGCACACATCAATCAATGCAAATAGGATCGGTGATGGGAATCCGAGATCACAGGCCAGCTTACCGAGATCGTCCTGCTTGGACTGAGAGAACTGGTCTGGTGCAGACGGCCAGCCGTCTGCTGCGCAAACTTCTAATGCATCGTATCCAACGTCTTTGATAAGTCTTAGAGCGTCGAACGGCTCGATCATCTTCAATGCGTACGTCGAGTACCCGAGAGTAAATGCCATTAATCCAATCCCTTCCAAAATCCATAGATTTCTACACAATTTCTACACAAATGCGTGGTAATTCTAACAACGGTGAACCTGTGACGTACTCACAAATAATCCAGACCAAACGGGAGTATATGTACGCTCATACATATGGAGCGCGCCATAGTCGCACCGCGAACCACTGATTCAATCTAGGGTCTTATCTATCATTGATCTGGTATGTACACAGGGCGACGGATAACGAGGAAAGGTTGATATTTGTAGTGCTACCCTGGCCGTGGATGTTCGCTCGATAGCTTTATGCGCTTTGACCAGGAGTTGCGTTTAAGTTTTCGTGCGAGGTTCCACCACAGGGGTTATTTATCCCGGCTGGGCTAGGTGATCTCCATGAATTGGCTTTCGGGGACTGCTTCAAGGGCGGCGTTCTACTCTGCAAAAGTTGACTCCAGCGAAGCTACGACCGCATTCGATCGCGCGAAAGACCTTCGTTGGAGGATCAGTTAATGTCGGTTAAATACCAGAGCGAGCCTTACCCAGAACGTCGGGATTAATCAGGTTCTCTGGCATTTCACCGTTGAGTACTCTCACCACCTCCTGGGCGGTACGCGTCTCAAGTTCTAGCGTGGAAGCCTGACTGAAAAACGCCGTGTGGGGCGTAATAATCACATTCTCTTGCTTCAACAGCGGGCTTGAAGGATCCGGTGGAGTCGGTTCGACAACGTCTAGCCCGGCACCGGCGGTGTGACCGGATGCCAGCGACCTTGCGAGGGCATCCTCATCGATGAGCCCGCCTCGGGCGCAGTTAACGATGACCGAGCCGGGTTTCATCTTCGCCAACTGCTGCGCGCCGATCATATTTTCAGTTGAGGGCATCAACGGCACATGTAGCGAAACAAAGTCCGACTGCGTGAGCACGTCATCGAGTGAAACAGCCGAGGCTCCGTCGAGTTCATTCCCGGGTTCAATCGTTGGATCGTAGGTGAGGATGTTCATCCCGAATCCCACTGCCTTGGCTGCCAGTGAGCGCCCAATCCGACCGAATCCAACAATGCCAAGAGTTGCGCCTCTGGTTCGGTGCATAGGCTGATTTAGCACTACATCGTTCCATTCACCCGCCACGACCGAGGTCGTGTGAGGAACAAATCGACGGTTGAGGGCAAGAATCATTCCAAGCGCGTGATCTGTTACCTCGTCCATGCAATAGTCGGGGACGTTGGTGACGACTATCCCCAGTTCGGTTGCTCTGGCTACATCGACGTTGTCGACACCAATGCCATATCGGGCAGCAATCTTGCAATTGGTAGCTGCTTCGAGAACCTTTCCGGTCACCTGCGCGAAGCAAAACATGATCGCATCGACGTCTTTCACTAACTCAGCGAGGGTCGATTCGGAGGCGTCGGGGGCGACCACGAGTTCGACACCCGCTGCCTCCAGTACTTCACGTTCTGGATCTGTCGCGGGCCATACGTAGTCGGTTGTAAGCACTTTTGTAGTCATGGCGCAGAATGATACCTTCCAAATCTGATTTCAATCACCTGCCGATGATCGAATTCATCCCAATGATCACGCCAATAAAGCTGTTTCATTTCTCTTAAGACCCAACCTTGATCTGTTTGCACCACGACCACGTGAGAAAAGATTTATAGAAGGTCGCCCTGAAAACGAATAACTTGTCTGGCAATCGAAGAGTGGCATTCACCAATGTATTTCTTTCCACGTGATTGTCCGAGATTGCTGCTTTGACCGCTCAAACATTCCTCCAAAAGCGATGTGTTGGAATGAATGAGAAAGGCAAAACTTAAAATGGTCGCCTATATCGAAACCGGTTAGATCCAGAGATTTAACTCTTGCCAGCTGTATCGGTATAAATTTGACAGCACGAGCTTTGAATCACTAAATGATGCCGTAATTCATGTGTCGGATTCATCGCACGCCCCAATAAATGTGCAAGCAATGGGCAGTCCTAGATATTAATAAGAAATCAGCAAGTTGAACTTCGAATTTAAGCACGCTTCAGGAAGTCGCTCAAGTACTCACTAGCTAATGGAACTTTTCAATAATCCGACACCAAAATGCAATCGAATGGAATCCACCGATCTAGGTCGAGATGATCTAGACGTTTTGCATCGGCTTGAAATGGCATCCCTCTACGAAGAAGTCGAAGAAGTCGGGTGCCGTCTCCAACTCAACGTGCTCTATAGTCGCAGTCAGCTTTTCGATCTCGTCTCGTTTTGCGGTTGAAAGAAGCATGATGACTGCACCTTCGAGTGCGGCATTACCAATCTTCTCAATCTTCTCATGAGGCACGTTTGCAATAAATCCGATGTCGACAGCATTCGACTCATCAACGTAATTGGCGAATCCGCCGGCGAGATACAGCTTTTCAAAACTGTCGATTGGCAAACCGTACTCGCGTAGAACGATTGCCTGCCCGCAGAAGTTTGCGGCCTTGGCCTGAGCCAGCGCTGAAATATCGGCTCGCGACAATGTCAGATTATTTGAATTGGAAAATTCGTACTCGTCAGAGCCGTTGTTAAAATTACCGAGAACGTTCATCAGGTTGGTACGACGAAGCTCCGCCAGTAAATCAATCAACCCCGATCCACAGATGCCTATTGGCTCAATCTCTCCGATTACCTGTGACGATGGATCACCGCTGTCACTGATCGTAACCCTCTCGATAGCACCATCGTAGCCGGGCATGCCATAAGTCACCTGGCCGCCTTCAAACGCAGGTCCGGCAGGGCAGGAAGCCGCAAGCAACCGGTCTCGGTTACCAACCACTACTTCTGTGTTTGTTCCAACATCGACAAGAATAATCGGCTTGACCTGTTCCTCGATACCGATGGCCAACAGGTCGGCTGCGGTGTCGGCCCCGAGATGCGACGCGATCAATGGCCCGCCGTAGACAGTTGCCTTAGGATGAACCCTGAGACCTATCTCCGCAGCTGTGGTCGAAAGGGCAGTAGTAGGGCGCTGTGACGCCCTGAATTCATCCTCAACTAACGACTTATACGGACGCTGACCGATGCTCTGTACGTCTATTCCAAATAACAACTCGCGCATCGTCGTGTTGCCTACCGCGACGATCTCGAAAATCTGTCGGCGCCGGATTTTTAGCGCTCGTACCATCTCACCAATCTCGAAGTTGATCGAGGAAACCATTACAGCACGTAGTTCGCCCGAATCTGCGGTGCCGTCATAGACAATGCGGTTCATGATGTCGCTTCCGCCGAATCTCTGCGGATTTTCGAATGAAGCTGTGTACTCTGTATCGCCCGACTCGAGATTCACCAGGTTCATCACCACAGTGGTTGTGCCGAGATCAATCGCGATGCCGTAGATGGCCCCCCTATATTTATCAATTACGACAGAACATTCAGGGCTCTGTAACACGACGTCCTCATCGACCCTCGCATAAGCAGGTTGAAGCTCGGTTGAGCGTCGTATCCCAGATGCAAGAATCCGAGGCTGGCGACGGAGTACAGCGAACTCGATGTCAGCTGAGGGATCTGCAACAAATGCCTGGCAGGCGAGTCGGTAATCTCCCCGAAGGAATTGCTCAGCCTCGGTCGCCAATGAAAGGGCATCGGATCCTTTTCGAATCTCGACAATGCACTCGTGGCACTCACCGGTACGGCTACACGAAGTCGGCACTCTTACTGAAAGAGTGTCGGCAAAATCGAACAGCGAATCGTTCGTTTTTGAGTCGAGCTTTTTAGAATTGAGGAATACGGGGCTCAAATTGCTGCTGCCTCGATGGGTGTGAGTACAGGTGAACTAATCTCGACTTCCCCATAAATTCGGTCATGAACTTAAGGGCTAACGAGAACCGGAACAGACCAGCTACGTATCCCAGGCATCTCGATAATCAATCTGGTCACTTCCTGCGCAGGCCGGAGCTGAGGTTGGATCGTTGGTAAAGAACTGGTTCCGACATCCAAACTTAGCGGCACAACGGCTTTCAGCGTCTTTATAAGGGCATCGAGTCTGCATGACCCTGTCGGCAGTGACAGCGATATCGCGGTACATATCGTAAAGACGATCTAGGCTGACACGAGTCTTCTCGGAATCTAATTTGGCATTGTCGCTTCGGGCTTGTTCATCGACCATGAAACTCCCCTCTCACTCACAAGTGTTTGTCTACTAACTCGACTTTAGCTCTTTCAGAAGCTGGATCAGTTCCTTCGCCTTATCCACGGCATCAACAGCATTGTCGCCGTAGCCATCGGCGCCCATTTCGTCTGCGAAATCCTGTGTTACAGGCGCTCCACCTACCATGATCCGTACTTCATCACGAATTCCAAAGTCTTCGAAGGTCGCAATAGTTCGTCCCATGTTCGGCATCGTCGTAGTTAGCAGTGCCGACATGCCTATGACGTCTGCACTGTACTCTTCGAAAGCCTCGACGAAATCTTCTGGCGACGAATCAACACCGATATCCTGAACGACGAACCCTGCGCCACGAAGCATCATGATGCAGAGGTTTTTACCAATGTCGTGTAAATCACCCTTGACGGTGCCCATAACAATGTTACCGGCGGGCTCAACACCGGAGGCCGACAGTATCGGCTCTATGTACACCATCCCTGCCTTCATGGCGCGTGCTGCAACAAGCACTTCCGGTACAAATATCAGGTTGTCACGGAACTTCACACCAACAATTGCCATACCGTTCAAAAGCCCGTCGTCCAGCAGTTGGTTCGCAGTGAATCCTTCAGCAAGAGCTTCTTGAGTAAGACGATCGACTTCGGTGTTGTTCCCGACGATCAACTCGTACGCCATCTCTTGCATGATCGGGGCGGTACCATCGATCGCATCAAAGATGTGTTTTTGTTCCCCCGGGTTCGTTACGAATTCGAATTCTCGGGCAAGGCCTTCGTGTGTTATCGGCATTAAATGTCTCGGAATGATTGGATACAGAATCTATCAGGCACTGGCAACGATATGGACCCCGCGTCAGCAACAATTAAGAATTGTCTCATCGGAATGGAAGAAAATGAACAGGAGATTTTGTGAAACTCTTAAATGAGTTAATTCTTGTCGTGTTCAGCTATCCAATCCTCAATCGCCACTGGTATTTCTAGAAGATTTTCAAGCTTGGTTTTCAATGGAATTGCGCACTCAGGCGCTATTAACTGAACACCAGCGTCAAGGGCAGCATTCACCTCGATCCTGACCTCTTCTGGTCCTCTGGCATAAAGCGTAGTTGGATTGTTTATGTTCCCAACCAGACGAATCTTGCCATCAACCGCCGCCATTGCTTCTAAAGGGTCGTTCTTCGAATCGAAATGAAATGCCGCCATTCCTGTTTCGGCAATGTATGGCATGCGATCGGTCGTTTTGCCACAAATGTGAAGAATGATGGGGACGGGTAGAGCTTCGTTGAGTTCCTGGTGCAACTCCAACAGGAAACGCCTGTAATACTCACTGCTGACCAGATCACCGGTTGCATGGTCAGGCAGCGTCAATACATCGACACCGGCGTCGATCTGGGCCTGCCCATACAGAATCGTGATTTCCTTTAGAAGGTCGAGAGCCTTCATTGTTTCGCCTGGATCATCAACGGTTCCGAGCAGAAACGGTTCGACCCCAAAAACGTGGTAAGCCAGCGTCCATGGTCCCATCGTTTTCCCAACAACCGCAACTTCGTCACCAAATTCCTGCTTCAGGATCTTGATGGAATCGATGATTGCTTTAGTGTCCTGATGTTCCAGAAAGTCAGCAGGTATTTTGACATCGGCTGCAGTTTTCCAGATCGGTTTCGACATTCTTACTGTGGGCCAATTGTCCTTTTGTTCCCACTGCATGTCGCAGCCAAGTGCTGACGATTCCTGAATGATCGAGAAGTATGGAGCAATCGAGTCGAATCCGAGATCGGTGTACGCGGTCGCAGCCAGACGGGCATTCAGTTCGCCATCTCTGTGGGCGTCGGGAAAAGGAGCTTCGACTAGGTCCATCAACTCAACCGTGGCGACGTTGGTTGGGGTACAGATCGGCGGTCGATCGACAGGTTGCCCCGCGAGAGCAGCCATTACTCGTTCACGGGACGTCATTTTTTCAACTACGAGTGACATTCATTAGTCCTGAGGTTAGTTCTTATCTTCTGCCTATGTTTGTGAGAATCCGAGTGTCTGAGTGTTCATCTGGCCCGTCATCTCGTCCTGTTCGATCTGTGCCTCAACCGCACTGACGTTTCTGGCAAGCGGGAGGATTAACCGGGCAAAGTTGTCATATTTTTTCCCGTCGGGGAAAGAAAACTTGTTCTTGTCTACTCGCTCGCAGTCGGAGTAGCGTATAAACCCTCCGACCACCGCTCTGACTCGCATCTCCGCACGCTCGGCCTGGCCTTCAGCAGAAACTGAATAGACATATTTTCCGTCTTCCATTGCACCCTCGAGCACGAATGTGAGCTTGGTTTTGGTATCGGGGGTTGTTATTCGTCCGGCTGGCAATTCAAGAGAAGGGTCTTTTTCGACCGCTGCAATAAACATAAAACGGAGGGCGCGATCGAGACGTAGATCCGAAATCAAACGAAGTTGGTCGGTTGTCCCTTCAACTGGCTCTACATCACCGAGTTGGGCACACCTATCTCTGATCTGCTCAATCCGATCTTCGATTCCATTCAGGACACTGTAGGAAGAAATGGTCAGCACGTTTTCCTTGGCGAACAGACCGATGCTCACTTCATTGAAGTGCGGATCAAGCGATACAAGCTCAATGCAGTGTCCAAGTTTTTTTACTTGATTCGCTATCCGTGACTCACGTGCCAGTGAAGGCATCGATGTTATCTCCAAGCGGTATACATGGATTCAGGTTGTTACGCACGAACTGATTCTACAAGAGCGCGTATGTGACCGCCCGTGGTACCACAGCAACCCCCAAGAATATTAATCGGTAGATCTGCCAGTTTACGATAGTGATCGGCCATGAATTCAGGTGATTCCAGATAGCAGGTTTCGCCATTTCGAATCTCGGGGAGACCGGCATTCGATTGAACAACAAGGTACTTGTCGGTAGCAGCTCGCATGCGAGTTGCTATCTCAACCATCCGCTCAATCCCATTACCGCAGTTCGTTCCTACGACGTCAGCACCAACTTCTTCCAGCCCCTCAACAGCCTGTTCTGGAGTTACACCCATCATTGTGAAATAGCCGCGCGGTCCCTTGTCGAACACCATAGTGGCCATAACAACCAACCCGGTATTTTCTTTAGCTGCCCTGACTGCAATCGCAGCCTCTTCAATGGCCAACTGCGTTTCAATCATCACGGCATCAGCGCCACCAGCCTCAAATGCCTTCGACATCTCTTGAAAAGTGTCATACATCTCATCTTCAGTAACGGTGCCAAGCGGCTCGATGAACTCGCCTGTCGGTCCGATGGAACCTGCAACGAACTTGCCTTCGGGGGCAACAGCGCGTGCAAGTTCAGCAGCAGTTCTGTTCAGCTCGAACAAACGCTCTTCAGCACCGTACCTTTTGAGCATGAATTTATTACCTCCGAACGTGTTCGTCAGAACAATGTCCGACCCGGCTTCGAAGTAGTGCGTGGCCATGCCCTTGATGGTGTCCGGATCACTGGCGTTCATCAACTCTGGACTTGCTCCCGGCTCCAGTCCGTTGTTCTGAAGGTATGTCCCGCTTGCGCCGTCGAATATCAGCGTTTCACCTGCCGCAAGGCGGTCGAGTATGCCGGGGTTCCCATCAGTAATTGCCAAGTGAAATCTCCAAATTGATAGTTCTAAAACTATTAAAGTGCTGAATTAGATACGGTTTATGCCAATTAAGACGTAGTCCAATGGTCAATCGCGCCCGGGGTTGGGTTCCTCGAACCGGCTTCTTGCATTTCAAGAATTGTTTTGACGAAATCGGCTGGCATCTTTTCTAACTTAATTGCAACTGCTTCAGCCGTCTCTGTCGCAGATCCGTCCATATCTGCATACGACCCGAACTCCCACGCATCCAGGTATTCGTCAGTGCCTTCGCTACCATCATTCATCGCCACAGCATCAGCGGCTTTCTGGAAACGTTCATCCAACTGCCTCGACACACGACCGTTGTCGTCTTCGGCCTGAACCTGCACTGGAATTTCCTTCCAGTACATAATGCGCACACGTGCCATGTTCATCTCCCATGCTGTTTTCGTGCTTCGACCTTGGTTTCGGAACATCGAACAAACGTTGAAGTGGTTGATAATCGTAGCATCGCGACTCGCCTTTGATTGCGCATATGAAGCAAAATAGCGGTGGTATCTATATTCTCGAGTTGCCCGCTAGTGATCATCTTGTCGATCTCTAAGGAGTATGCAGTAGTTGGTGGAAAACGAAACAAACCAAGAGACCTCAGCAAATGAAATAACGGTTGTGGTGCCCGACGACGATCCACCGGTGTTCGCAGATTCGGCGGCTCTTGCCCGACTCAGCAGGTTGAACGATATAACAATCAGTTCTTACACCGAACGTCCCGTGAGCCAATACGAGCTTGGCGAGCGCATATCAGGTGCACACACGCTCATCGTAGCGCGGACAACTACCCGCGTTACTAACGCGGTTCTTGAATCGGCTGTGCCTGACTTGAAACACATCGCCATCTGGGGAACCGCGACAGACCACATTGCCCTCGAATCGGCTCGTCGCCTAGGAATAGTCATCACAAACACGCCAAACGCTGCAACAGTCGCGGTGGCCGAGCACGCACTCGCCCTCCTGTTTTCGCTGGCGAGAAAAATTCCGCAATTGGATTTGCGGGTTCGAGAAGGCGAGTGGCCAGGTGGACAGTTGACACAACTTGCTGGAAAAACGCTCGGAATCGTAGGCATGGGAGTGGTTGGCGTTCGCCTGGCCCGAATCGCTGAAGGAATAGGGATGAGGATCCTTGTTAGCTCGCTGAGCGAGACCTTCACCAAAACAGAAAACTCGAAATGGACCGAAGTAAGCTTTTCAGATCTACTTGAGAATTCCGATGCGATATCAGTCCACGCTCGTTTGACCCAGCAAACACGCTCGATGTTTGGCTCCGCAGAGTTCTCTCGCATGAAGCCGACGGCACTGTTCGTAAATACTGCCCATGGTCACTTGGTCAACTCCCGGGCATTGGCCGAAGCGCTTGCGAACGAAACCATTGCGGGAGCAGCACTGGACGTGTTCAATTCTGAGCCACTTGATCGCAATTCACCTTTGGCTCATTTGCCAAATGTGATACTCACGCCTCACATCGCTTCGAACACAATGGAAGCCCTGAACGTATCGTTAAACATGGTGGTCGATAATGTGATCGATTTCATACAAGGGCGGGTGCGTCACAAGGTCAATTTTTAGTAATGTCAGTCGCTGCACTGAAAAATCCGCCCAGTGCCAGACGAATCGCTACCCAGATGCCCTTCCTCGCATACGCCAAGCAATGTCAGTTTTATCTCCCCGGTCCGTATATGGAAGTCGGAAGTGTTCACCGGAGAGATCGACTCTCCCCCGTCTCCACCAAGAACACAACGCAGCAGGCCTCATCTGTCTATTCAGATGGGGTCTGTTCGCGTCGATTTCACGTGGACAGATCGGTCATGTAATAGCGAGAATGAGATGGTTCTGTCAGAATCTGTAAGTGATAGTGCATCAGTATTCTATGCGGCTTCGGTGCAGCTATAATCTCTCCGCCAGTCGAGATCGTGTATCTAGTTGTTTCACTCGCTACAACCGGATAGCGAAAATCAGTCACCACTCAGAGGGGTTTGCAAACAATGTCAGTCGGGTTCGTAGGTCTTGGGAACATGGGGCAGGGGATGGTGGACAACCTTCTTGCAAAAGGAGCCGATCTTACTGTATTTACCCGCACTCAATCGAAAATTAAAGCCATGATCGATCGCGGAGCAAAAGGCGCAAGTTCGGTAGTAGATCTCACAAACACTGTCGACGTGGTACTGATGTGCCTTCCCGATGTGAAAACTTCTCGTGATTTGTTACTGGGCAGCGACGGTGTGATAGCAAACTCACGATCTGGACAGGTGATCGTCGACCACAGCACGGTTGACATTGCGACATCTCGTGCGTGCGCACAGGCGGCTGAAGCCAAAGGTGTCCACTTCCTCGATGCGCCAATATCAGGTGGGCCTGGCGGGGCAGAGGCTGGCACGCTGACAATCATGGTTGGCGGTGATGAGTCTGCATTCGAAACCGCTCACGAATACTTCGTGAAAATGGGAGCCAACGTCAAGCTCATGGGCCCCAGCGGGGCCGGGACGGCGATGAAGCTCATCAATCAACTGCTGGTAGCGGTAAACACAGTGGCAGCAGCCGAAGCGTTCGCTCTGGCGAATTCGGCTGGTGTCGACATACAGATCGCAGCCGACCTTCTGGCAGTAAGCTGGGGTGGAAGCACAATGGTCGACCGGAGCGCACCCATCACGGCATCTCGTGACTTTGCCAACTCAGCGGCCCCAGTACGCAACCTGGACAAGGATATGGGGATAATCAAGCAACTTGCAGCCGACGAAGGCCTTTCGCTGGAACTAGCGCTGAAGTCGTATGCCTTGTTCCATACGATGTTGGAACAAGGCAATAGAGAGCACGACATAGCAGCCGTACTCGAAATCATCGAAGAACGTTCAATCTAACTCGCACAGAATTATTTACTCCCAACACAAACCTCGAATTACCTTGGCGAACATCAGACGTTCACTCACGGCAAATTGGAACAATTAATTTAGGAACTCGTACGAATGGCAACTCACAAAATCGCAATCGTCAAGGGCGATGGAATCGGCGTCGATGTCGTAAATGAGGGCATGAAAGTTCTCGATGCACTCGCAACCAAGTACAACATCACCTGGGACTACACAGAGTTTCCATGGAGTTCGGACTATTACTTCAAGAACGGCAAAATGATGCCTTCTGACGCTCTGGAAACACTGGAAAGTTTCAATGCTGTATTCCTCGGGGCCGTTGGACACCCTGAAATACAGGACAACATAACCTAGATGGCCTTCTGTTGCCCATACGACGACGTTTCGACCAGTACATCTGTCTGAGGCCATCCGTTCTATACCCGGGCGTTGAATCGCCTCTCTCAGGCAAGAAGCCCTACGACATCGACCTGACAGTTATCCGAGAGAACACGGAGGGCGAGTATTTGAACATTGGTGGGTTCGCTTACCACGGATCCCCCGACGAGATCGCTGTCCAGACAGCGATCTACACCCGCAAAGGATGCGAGCGAACAATACGATATGCCTTCGATCTCGCTCGAGAACGCGGTAAGAAACACCATGTAACTTCGATCACGAAATCAAACGCACTAGGCTACATGACGATCTGGGATCGCACGTTTGAAGAGGTTGCCGAAGAATACACAGATATCGACTCAGGATCATTGCTGATCGACGCGGCGTGTATGGATCTCGTTCGTAGGCCTGAAATATTTGATGTAATCGTTGCACCAAACCTGTTCGGCGACATCATCACCGACATAGGGGCAATCATCTCCGGCAGCATGGGACTGGCATCCAGTGCCAACATAAATCCAGACACTTCGGTTCCATCGATGTTTGAGCCGACTCATGGTTCAGCCCCTGATATTGCAGGGCAGGGCATTGCAAACCCAATGGCTCAAATCCTCACAGCAGCAATGATGTTGCGGCACCTTGGTGAAGAAGCCGCCGCGGCCGACGTCGATGCTGCAGTACTACAACTACTCGAGCAGGGCGAGATACTGACGCCAGATCTCGGTGGTTCATCGACCACCCAGGGTATTGGAGACGCGATAGCCAAACTCGTTTCGAAGTAATACACCAGTAGGACAGATCGTCAAGATGGATCCATTTCAGAAAATTCAACTTGGGAAAACCGACCTAACTGTACCGAGGCTCGGCCTTGGCACCGCACCGTTGAGTGGAATGGTGCTTGGAGATGGCCTGTACGGCGGAACAGCGCACGGCGAAGCTATAAGGGTCATTGACCGCGCACAGGAGCTTGGTATCTCCTATGTGGACACGGCGCCGCTGTATGGATGCGGACGAGCGGAGGCTCGAGTTGGACAATCAGCGTACACCGCCGCTGACCGCGATTCATTTGTAATTTCGACGAAAATCGGAAGGGTGCTAAACCCGGTCGTGTCTGGAATCTCACCAGAAATGGATCCCGACGGGATCGGCGAGCTTGAGCCCGTAAATACGTGGACGCGTGACGATGTACACCGTTCTATCGAAGAGAGTCTGAAACGGCTAAATCTCGATAGTATCGACATCATTTACGTACACGATCCCGATGTGGAGGATTACGGCGAGGATCAGGCTGTCAACGAGGCTTTCCCCGCACTCATCGAACTGCGAGAACAAAACGTTATCAAGGCGATCGGTTGTGGCATGAACGAATGGCAGATGCCGTTAAAGTTCATACAGCAATTCGACCTCGACATTGTTCTGCTTGCCGGTCGATACACACTTCTGGATCACACAGGGCTGGAAGAGTTTCTACCTGCCTGCGTTGAGCGTGACGTCAAGATCACAGTTGGTGGTCCGTACAACTCTGGAATACTAGCGCGAGACCTTTCTCAACCGGTTACCTTCAATTACGAACAAGCACCCGAAAATCTGGTTAAGCAGGCCAGTCGTCTGACTGAAATATGTGTTGCACACGGCGTTGACCTGAAAGCAGCCGCTCTGCAATTTGTTCTGGCTCATCCGGCAGTTGCAACTGCGGTCCCCGGCGCTCAATCGATTGCCGAGTTGGAACAAAACATCGCAATGGTGCAACAGGAGATTCCCGATGCACTCTGGAGCGATATGAGGTCTGCCGGGCTGATCCCCGACAACGCACCGACTCCCGACTGATCGTTCAACCTGTGTGGAATCCTGTGTTGTGACCAGCCAGTTCGACGTGCGTTTCGACTGGCGTTTTGCCAATCAGGAAGTCGAAGTCACAGCCGTCTTGTGCCTGCGTAATGTGCTGCGAGTACATTTTCCCGTACCCACGCGTAAATCCACCATCAACGGCAGGTTCTGCAAGTTCCTCCCGACGTCGATCCAGCTCGGCAGTATCCACATTGAGGTCTAGTTGTTTCCCCGCAACATCGAGAGTGATAATGTCGCCCGTACGAACAAGCGCGAGCGGACCACCAACCGTTGATTCAGGTGATACGTGCAGCACGATGGTCCCGAACGCTGTGCCGCTCATCCGAGCATCGGATATTCGTACCATGTCGCGCACACCTTCAGCAAGCAGTTTTTTCGGCAGAGGTAGGAACCCGGCCTCGGGCATTCCTGGACCGCCGACCGGGCCAGCACCCTTCATGACGAGTATGTCGTCCTTGGTCACATCAAGATTGGGATCATCGATTCGGTTTTTCAGATCAAGCGGGTTCTCGAACACTATGGAGCGTCCGGTATGCTTCATCAGCTCCGGCGATGCCGCAATATGCTTGATCACGGCTCCATCGGGTGCCAGCGAGCCCCTTAAGACCGTTAGTCCGCCTTCTTTGGCAAGTGGAGCATCCGGCGAAAGAACAACATCGTCGTTGTGGCATTCAGCATCAGCGATATTTTCTCCGAGTGTGTCGCCAGTGACCGTAAGACAATCCAGCTTCAACAGACTCGACATTTTCTTGAGCACTACTTCAATGCCTCCTGCGTAAAACAGGTCTTCCATCAGGTACTCGCCACCCGGTTTGAGATTGACAATCACCGGAGTTACCTCGGAAAGTTCGTTGAATCGTTCGAGAGGAAGTCGTATACCCGCCCGCCCGGCAATCGCCGTGAGGTGGATGATCGCGTTCGTTGATCCACCAGCGGCAAGCAGCATGCGGATGGCATTATCGAAAGCGTCTTGCGTCAGAATGTCGGAGGGACGAATTCCCTTTTTCACCAGATCAACCGCAGCGCGACCGGAGTTCTCGGCAAGAATCTTCCTGCGTGAATCCGCTCCCGGCACAGCAGCACCGCCCGGAAGGCACATACCAAGTGTTTCGACAATAGCCCCCATCGTTGAAGCTGTTCCCATCACCATACAGTGACCGGGTGAGCGGTAAATCGCCTCCTCCATGGAGTCATAATCTGCCTGTGTAATGGTTCCTGCCCTCAGCTCAGACCAGTAGCGGCGGCAATCCGTGCAAGAGCCCAGCTCTTCGCCTTTCCAGTTTCCCTTCAACTGTGGGCCACCCGTTAGAACAATGGCTGGGAGGTCGGCTGAGGCAGCGCCCATCAGCATCGCCGGGGTGGTCTTGTCGCAACCTGAAAGAAGCACAACACCGTCGATAGGAAGACCGCGAATCATCTCCTCAACGTCCATAGACATTAGATTCCTGCAGAACATTGAAGTCGGCGACAGGAAGAACTCACCAAGAGAAATAGTCGGGAACTCGATCGGAAATCCCCCGGCAGCGAGAATTCCTCGTTTTACATGCTCGGCGAGACCTCGCAGATGGGCATTGCAGTGCGTCGCCTCTGACCACGAATTGGCGATACCAATCACGGGACGACCAGCAAACGATTCTTCAGGCCAACCCTGATTTTTCAATCCTGCCCGGTGAAGGAATCCTTCCAGATCTCTCGATCCAAACCACTCTGCTGATCGTAGAATTCTGCCGTTGGCTTGGTCTGTGCCCATCAATTCATATCCTCGTAAATATCAAAAGAAAGCTCGTGAAGCGGCGAGTCTAGCAAACAACGGGGTGTTATTTTGTTTTTATCAAGTGCTCAGTAATACACAGATCCTCTATATCCAGTCATGACTTCAAGCAACAACACTCGATTTCCAGAATTGACCGTGTCGGGCTCCCCGCAGGCGATGGGGCAGAAAATTGGCGAGCATTTTCGTAGCCAGATTGTTGAAATATCTGAGCTGGTTCTCGAGAGATTCAATAAAAGCACAGTAAAACCAATTTCGTGGGGTCAGGCGGAATCGGTCGCACAGGGTAGTTTCAATCGGGTTGCCGAGTACTTCCCGGACGCACTCGAAGAGTTGCGCGGTACTGCCATCGCTGCTGGTGTTACTGTCGAGCAATTGATGGTGTTGAATGCAAGAAACATGCTTGGCGAAACTTCGGAGGGCTGCACATCGATAATGGTTTCATCTGAGAAGTCCAATACGGGAAGTGGTTTCGCAGGTCAGAACTGGGACAACGATCCGGCAATGGCCCCGCTATCTGCTGTGATCACTCGTAAAGGCGACGGAAAGGCCCAGTTCACATCATGGATGCAACCCGGAACGGTCGCCTACATGGGGTTCAATTCTGCAGGCATCGGTATCTGCATGAACGCAATGAACGGTCCGGGAGATCCCACTGGTATCCCGTGGTATTTTTTCGTACGAGCCATTCTGGAATCCAACTCAACCGACGACGCCGTCCATGCTCTTGAATCTGCACCAAGATCTCTGACTGCTAACGCTGCGATGATCACAAATGAAGGACCGCTTGATATCGAGATAACCCCGGAATCGATCGCGCAAATCAAGAGCGATTCGCAGGGTTTTCTCGTTCACACAAACCACTGCACCCATCCGTCGTTCACATCACACAACGTTGAGTTTGAGGATCGGATATACGGTCAATCATTCAACCGGATAGATCGTGGGCGGGTAATACTCAGCGACCATTTGAACGATGGTCTTGTGTCGCTCGACGCGGCCAAAGAACTGCTGTCGGACCACGACGGATTCCCGACTTCGATATGTCGACACCCAAATGATGATCCGCAAACCGGCTGGCAGCGCAGCGTGATATCTATCATTGTTGAACCAGACAATAAACGCATGCACATATCGAACGGAAACCCGTGCGAGAACGCTTACGAAACTTACAACGCTGGATAGTCGTCCCGTATACCGGCCGCTCACCGTGGCCTAAGGAAAGTGAACGCAGTTGAGATTCAGCAAGCCAGCATTAATGGGCGCCGGTCTGGGGTTCGTTATGGGCATAGTGTTTATGATCATCTCGCTAATGCAGTTCGACGAAACCAAAGCCAACGCAAAAGACGTGGCACTGGTAAGCGTCCTGTTCGGAATTCCGTTCTCGGTACTGATCGGACTGGGAGTCGGCTGGGTCTGGGGGAAATTTCTCGGACCCAACAGTCTCTAGCACTCAGCGGCGAATGCGCAGCAGTCGCAGAACCCGCGTGATCAATCCTTTTGCACCCGATTGATCGGCCCGCCTGAGTCGGCAAGCGGTACAAGCAACACAGGTGCAGTAGGGCGGATGATTTCTACCCCGGTAAGCTCGCTCGTCCACAGTCAATCGCTTTCAGTTCTCGGTGAATTAATGATCGGTTAACGTCGATATCCGAGTTAGACGCAATTTTACTAGTATCGACTCTCTAACGGCGCGGAACGCGCAAACCCCTCCCTTGTTTACCCGAAGATAACGGAGGGTTAAGTGCTTCAGCCCTGAGATATTTAGGCGGACTGGTTATGTCAGAACTCAGCGCTCGCTTTAAATCCAAGCCGACCTAAATACGTGATTAGCTATTGTATTCAAGCCGACAATTCGTTCATTAAACTGACCATCTGTCTGTGAAGATCTTCCTTCGAACGCCCGCCGGGACATGGTTGCCGTCTGTGGCACGGACTTTCAAATAATTTCGCAGTTCGTCAAACACTGTGCAGAAACGACTTGCCGATTCGAACTTGGCGAAGCCTAGCATCGGGTAATACCGTTGCTTGATCGGTCGATGATTCTGCTCCATGCGATTGTTTAAATACCGATCATAGTGTGAGATATACGCGGCACGTTATTCGATAGACCGCATTTAGTGTCTGACACCACGATTTAACTTGTACATGACTGGTCAGCGGCCGGATCGACTATTCAACTTCGGCTATCATGCCGCTTACTCAGTCTGTTCGTTTTGTACACGTTCCGAAGGCTTAGAACGCTCAATAATTAGGGGGGGGGGTTGATGATCAGGTTGCACGCCTCAGAAGTATCAGCGCAGGGCAAGTGGAGCGAGTTAGTTCGGTTTATGAACCAGCTGGGTGCAATTGTTAACGAGATCCCGCCCGAAGCTAACTGCCAGACGATGAGCGCCAAGTCCGGCGACAATGCAGTTCAACAGTTCGTCGATTCCGCCAGCGTCACCGATGTCGATGAACTCATGGAAAAGGTCGAGAGTGACTCCAGACATAAATAGACCATCTCAAAATATGCTGATCAGAACGTGTTCATGGCCGGCAGTGAGCGGACGGTCATTTACGAAACGACTCAGGTGTAGGACATGTCAGAAAAAATGATGGCTAAAGACAATATTCGTGTGGTGCGTAGATTTATCGATCAGATGTGGAACCAGGGTAATCTGGACGTTGCGGATGAGATCATTGCGCCGGCTGCGGTGAATCCCAATGGACTGATGGCGGGGGGGCCAGAATCGGTGAAACATCTGGTCCGAGAGATACGTGAGGCTTTCACCCCATTTCATCGGGACGTTCACGACATCGTGGCAAGCGAAACGCATGTCGTGGTTCAATGGAGCTCCACGGGTGTTCATTCCTCGCATATCTCGATGTTTCCGTATCCCGTCACGGAAGAGCCAATCTCGGTAACCGGAGTCGTCAACTTTGAAATGGTCGATGGCAAAATCGCCTCTGAGCCGTGGAATTCATGGAACATGGAACGGATCCCAGAGACACTGGCGGCAGGCACGGTCAAGCGGTACGTTTCGGATATTTGGAACGCCGGTGACCCCGCATTGCTGAGCAAGTTTGTGACTGAGGATCATGTGCGGCATCAGCCCGGTGGCGATGTCGTGGGAATCGATGCGTTGTCGTCGTCTATTTCCGCTCTTCGGGCAGGCTTCCCTGACCTGCATTTTGACGCGACCGTGATTCCGGCCAATGACGGCGGCAAGACTGTGACGCGAAGGTGGGTGATGACCGGTACTCACGAAGGTGTCTACGCAGACATTGCGCCAACGGTGAGCGCTGTTAAATCAACTGGTATTGGGATTAGTCGCTTCGAAGGAGGCAAGATTGCTGAGGAGTGGATCTCCCGTGACGATCATGGCTTGCTGACACAGCTCGGTGGGTAGGACCGATTGTGGATAAAACTTGTTGGGCGAGACAGATGATCAACCAAGAGCCAATGCCAGACAGGTTAAGTATAACGAGATTGCGCCCGTCGAAAAATCCAGAAGTATTCGAAATTGTTGGACCTACAGGGATCGAAACCACAGCCTTCGGATTAAAATGCAGTGGCTAACAACCATTGCACTGCCGCATAAATGGTATTTCTTCAGATTAACTTCAGGTAATTTGCAGGCTACAAGTCCGCCAGACAAACATTACGAATAAAGTATCCTCTTCATTCGTCGGAATTTGATTCACCTGCGGGGAAGGTAGCAGGATAACCATGAGGGGCGCATGATTCGCTAATGGTTTGTTACCAGCTGATACGACACCCAGTGACAGCCTGTCGTAACCCGTGGATGTTCGATGCGAAAACATGCAACTTGGTAGACGTTTTATATAACTTCAATACCACAGGTGGCCATACGCACGTACAACTCATCGACCCGCATGTATGCTGAGTGGGTTCCGCAGCATATGCGGTCAATCGTGGTATGGAGTTCAGCAAATAAGTGCCCCGGTTCGGTAAACGGCTCTGCAACTGAGTCGCACAACGCTCACATCTCAATAAGTGCTTATCACCAATTCCGCTGACGTCGCCGATTTTTGTGCCGAGGCAGCTAATTCAGAGTTCGTCACCGTCGACACAGAGTTCGTCCGAGAAAAAACGTACTGGCCGGTGCTGTGCTTAATCCAGATCGCAACACGCGGTGATGCAGTTGCAATCGACCCACTGGCCGACGGAATCGATCTACAGCCGGTTTACGACCTGATGAAAAACACGTCGGTTCTGAAAGTATTTCACTCCGCAAGCCAGGACATGCAGATCATGTTCAACGCCAGTGGCCGCATGGTCGAACCGGTCTTCGATACCCAGATTGCCGCCATGGTGAGCGGGTATGGCGACCAGCCAGCTTATGCAACACTTGTTCAGCGGATTGTCGGTGAGACGATCGATAAGCGATCACAAATGACTGACTGGTCGAGAAGGCCATTGACCGATCATCAAGTCGAATACGCCATCGGAGACGTCACTTACCTGACGGCCGTATACGACAAGCTCGTTTCGGAATTAACTGACTCGAATCGCACGAGTTGGGCTAATGAAGAAATGGGACATCTACGGGACAAGAGCCTCTACGATTCAAACCCTAGGGATTTGTGGCGAAAAGTTCGACTCCGTCGACCGACTCGTCGTGCGCTGGCAATCTTGCGAGAGATCACCGCGTGGAGAGAAGTCAGTGCACAACGTCGAAATATTCCAAAAGGCTGGGTGTGTCGAGATGAAGCGCTGGCCGAAATCGCATTGAACGCCCCTCATACTCCGGCCGCTCTCGAAAGGGTGCGCGGCGTAAACGAACGATTCGCACACGGGCGAGATGGCAAAGCGCTTCTGGCTGCAGTAAGAATAGGCCTCGAACTCCCCGACGATGAGTGCCCAGATCCCGATAAAGGTCGTCCACCACTGCGTGGTCACGAAACACTAGTCGCGCTGTTGCAAGCGTTATTGAAAGTTCGATGCGAAGAAAATGGTGTCGCTGCACAACTGGTAGCCAACCGAAAAGAACTGGATCAAATAGCGACTGCAGATGAACCAGACGTCAGAACCCTGTCCGGATGGCGGCGGGAGATTTATGGCAATGATGCTATCGCTCTAAAACGTGGTGAAATTGCGCTCACAGCAGATGGTCTAAGCGTTCGAGTCGTACGGGCCTGAGGCTGCCATTGCAGTCTGACTCGATCTATACTCGCCAGATACATTTTCGAATCTAGTCAACAGGAAACATTCCCATGGTTAACGCACTCAACGGTGATGTATTCATTACCGTAGCTGCGCGAACACCGCTCGGCCAATTCCAGCGGGGTCTATCGAGCACCTCTGCTACCGACCTTGGAGCAACAGCCATCAAAGCCGCCATCGACCGTTCCGGGCTTGAAGCCGATGAAGTCGAGTACACCGTGATGGGGAACATGCTTTCAGCCGGGCTTGGACAAACACCGGCGAGGCAAGCCGCGATAAGTGCTGATATTCCGAACTCGGTGTCTGCATTGACCATTAACAAGGCCTGTGCATCCGGAATGCAGGCTGTGATTCTCGCCGCGCAATCGATCCAGCTTGGTGAAGCATTGGCTGTGGTTGCGGGAGGAATGGAGAACATGACCGCTGCGCCGCACTTGCTGATCAACAGCAGGACAGGGCAGCGGCTCGGTGACACCAATCTAATCGATTCGATGATTCATGATGGATTATGGTGTCCCTTCGAAAACCGTCATATGGGTGGTTCTGCAGAGGCAATCAGTGAAAAATATTCCATCTCTCGTGATTCACAGGATGAGTTCTCGGAACGCAGTCACCGACTTGCTTCAACAGCATCTGCCGAAGGATCGCTCAAGGATGAAATTGTTCCCGTCGAGGTTGCTGGCAGACGTAGCAAAGTTTCTATAGTCGACACCGACGAGGGTCCCAGAGCAGACACGACAATCGACGGTCTTGCCGGTCTCAGAACTGTATTTCCTCCCGGCACCACGGTAACCGCAGGAAACGCGTCCTCGATTAGTGATGGCGCAGCAGCTGTTGTCGTTACCGGTGAAACCGGTGCCGACAACAGCTCCTCAGGTCCGGTGGCCCGAATTACCGGGTACGCCCATACTGCCAACGAACCGGGAATGTTGTTCGATGCCCCACGCATAGCGGTGACTAACTTGCTTAATAAAACAGGGCAATCGCTTGACGATTTCGACCTGATCGAAGTAAACGAAGCGTTCGCAGCTCAGGTTCTTGCGAATGGTCAGGCGCTGAACTGGGACTGGGATCGGGTGAATTTGCGCGGCGGTGCAATTGCCCTAGGTCATCCAATCGGGGCAAGCGGTTCACGAATCCTTGTAACGCTTATGTACGGATTACGGGCAACTCACGGCATCAACGGACTTGCTGTGATCTGCCACGCTGGCGGCGGTGCCGTTGCTATGAGCATCGCACTTCAGTGATTCGGCCGACCATTTACCAGTAGCCAGTAGAAAGATATGCAAGATGATTTCGACCCAAGTCAGATGGATGTAATCGACCGCCGAGGAGTTGAAGCCATGATCCTTAGCCCAATGCTCCGGGCGTTTCAAAAAGAGATCGGCGTCGAAAAGACAAATACGACAGCACGCACCGTAATTACTGATCTAGCATGAGAACAGTGTTCGCAGTTTGCAGAAGGAATCGGGGCCAACAGCGTAGGAGATTACGCATCAAACAAAGATTCCTGGCGCAGCCACGGAGCGCTGGAAATCGACATTATCGAGAGCACACCCAGTAAATACTCGTTCGATGTGACCCTCTACAAATACGCCGAAATGTATAACGCACTCGGGTACGGCGATCTTGGCGATATTTTTCATGCACCCGCGATTTCGCGTTTTGCTCGTGCTTCAACTCCAACTTTTAGCTCGTGCGAACCCGGACAATCATGCAGGCGCTTCACACTGCGATTTTCGATATTCACTTGATGAACCGGAGATCAATGAGTAACAAACCCATCAAAGTCAAACATTATCGGTCTACGATTCGTACAATCAGTTAGCGTTTCACAATTTCGAAAGACAGATCGTATTGCAACAATTAATATGTCCAGTAGATCAATCTCACCTCGTTGACTCCAAAACATCAGGTGAAGAGTCCTCACAGTGCTCAACTTGTGATGGCGTATGGCTCACGGCGCATGCGTTGGAAGCACTGGAAGATAACGCTGCCAGCGACGATATGGTCAAGGGACAGAGGCAGTACGGCAAGCACGCTGTCGATCACCAGTGTCCGCACTGCACTGAAACCATGATTCGGTTTCGCTACCGCGGATACAACCTAGAGATCGAAGCCTGTCCCAATGAAGCTGGTTTCTGGTTAGACAAAAGCGAAGACCGAGAAATTCGCGACGTCATGAAACAGCGGGGATCGAACCTCAATAGATCAGCGTCGGCTGAACGAAGCTGGCATCGGGCCCGGCGTGGAACGAAGGTCAGTATGATCCAACGCTTAAAGCAAATGCTCGGTTTTCACTAGAGGTCAAATCGATCAATGTTTGATTCAGATCGCGCAGACGCCAAAATCACGTTGTGCATATTTCCCCACCTTCGAGAGTTCGTTGCAATTGACGCTAGAGAAAATCGTACAGGTGGCCCTGCAGTTCTTAGCCTGTCGATCTCCAACGTTCTCGGTGAAGATTTTTACACCGGTGTTGAGCGAGATTTCTCAAAACTACTGCGTCGACACGACATCGGATTCCTCGAGCTCATGAGCATCCCTCAACAGGTTGAGGCAGTCGTCAGGGTAAATTCCCTGAAACGAATCGTAGCCGAACTGGGGATCAACATCTCGGAAGACTCACAGGATCCTGATGGGACTGTCGGAGTGCTCTTCTTCGCGGGTCCGTTACTTTCATTTAAATTCGACAAACTGCGTGAAGCCACTGGCGAACTATTTGGTCGAAAGCTTTCTCCACACGCTCTCGACCAACTCAACGCCCAGTTGTTTGACCTGATGGAAAAAGAGAAAACATCTATCAGCGAAACGTCTAATCAGGATCTCAAAGGCCTGATTTCAGGCGAGAGTGGACCCTACCTAACAATCTGGGAAAGTAGCGGGAAGTAACGCTCGTTCAGTTTGCGCCGACACATGACCTGTATCGTCTGTGTCTAACTACTTAACATCCTCTTGTTGCATCGCCCCTAACGCGATGCCTGATCGATCCGGCGTTTCTCTCAATGGAAGATTCCTTCCTCGATACATTATTAGGTCATCCATCCGAAGGCACATTCACGGCGTGGTTAGCGGAGGGCGGCCTTTTGGCCTTTCTGATTGCCCTTACTGCCATCATCGGCTGGTGGGTGGTTCGAACCTTACTCAGACGCGGGTTGCGGCAAGCAGTACGCGGTCTGGATCAGCACGAGGCGACAGCCGATGTCGGCATGGCGGTCCAGGCCGCTGATTCATGGATATCGAATTTTCTTGTCGCGGCAATTTTCGCAACAGCCGCGATACTCGGGATCCTGCACGTATTGGGCAACAATATTGATCCGGCAATTGATTACCTGAAAGACGCAGGCTCATCGCTGGGTTCATGGCTCGTATCCGATGGTTTACGAATCGTTCTGATCCTGTTTATGAGCTGGGGGGTAACCCGCATCGCCCGCCGTGTGATCCCACGCGTGCTGGCATCGGTCATGCTCGGCCAGGCATCAACGGCCGATCACGACGAAGTGATGAAGCGGTCGGAAACTCTTTCAAGCGTATTCGTAGGCGCAGTGGTCAGTCTGATTTACATATCTGCTCTGTTCATGGTGCTCACCGAGTTAGGAGTCCCGATAGGCCCTGTACTAGGTGGCTTTGGCATCGCCGGAATCGCAGTTGGATTCGGGGCTCAATACCTCGTGCGTGACCTGATCGCCGGAGTGTTCATTCTCGCTGAAAACCAGTATCGAACTGGTGATGTAGTAACACTTTCTGGAATATCCGGACTTGTAGAATCGATCAACCTTCGACGCACGGTCGTTCGTGATCTTGACGGACAGGTTCATGTGATCCCGAATGGCGAGATCACTGTCGCCTCTAACAAAACAAAGTACTGGTCGAGGGTGAACCTCGATGTTGGTGTTGCCTACAAAGAAGATGTCGATCGAGTTATCGAGGTGTTAAACGAAATTGGAGACGAGATAGCGGCTGATCCGTACTACGGACTGATGCTCATCACACCGCCTCAGGTTCTCCGCCTGAATGCGCTCGACGATTCAGCTGTCACATTCAAAATGCTTGGTGATTGTAAACCCATGAAACAATGGGAGATCATGGGCGAGATGAGAAGGCGGATCAAAATTCGCTTCGATGCCGAGGGAATTGAAATCCCATTCCCGCACCAGACTGTTTACTGGGGTGAAGAACAACCGCCATTCCGAGCCGAAGCCACGCCTGATCGCGCGCCGTCAGAAAGTGAAGCAGAAGCCAGAATCACGACTCGAATGTCTAAAGTACCAGAGGAACCAATCATGGTGTCCGGCGATAAAGAAATTATGCCGCCGGAACGACGCGAAGAATTGCTCGCAGAAATTGCCATGAGCGCAACTGCCCGAGTCGGGGACGCCGATCCCGATATTCGAACCCGTACGATGCTGATAGATACCGCTGACAGCAATTAGTCACATAGAGCACCAACAAACTCATCGTCAGCAAGCCACTCAGAACCTGTCTTGTGAATTCGGCTTAGGGGGTAGAGGCTAAGATCGATCGAATTCCATCAGATCTTCGTTTTCCATCATCGGCTGATTCATCAATGGCGGCATCAATAGCATCAGCGAGTCCTCTGGTGTGCGCAAACCCGACTCTGAAAATAAATCAATCACGGTGGTCTGTTTGATTATTACCCAGATTCAACCACTCAAATGGACCGCCGTGAAAACTCTGATGACGGAAAATCACCTTTGACACAAGAATTGAGCGCTAACTAGAATCAGTTGTTCGTTTCAATCAATATCTCTTTTTGTTTGCAGTTCGGAGAAAAATGACCTCCAGCCCCCCGAAAACAGCAGATGAACTGCGAGAGGCTTTCCTTTCGTTTTTCGAAGAAAAAGAACATCTTCGGCTTCCCTCAGCATCGTTGATTCCGGCAGCAGACCCAACTCTGTTGTTGATCAACTCGGGCATGGCGCAGTTCAAGGCTTACTTCTCCGGAGAGAAAGTACCTCCGCAACCACGCGTTACAACTTCGCAAAAATGCTTCCGAACCACCGACATTGAGGAGGTTGGAGACAATACCCATCTGACCATGTTCGAGATGCTGGGTAATTTCAGCTTTGGTAACTATTTCAAGAAAGAAGCCTGCGCATGGGCACTCGAACTTCTGACTGAACGGTTCGGATTCGACCCGGAACGCCTGTATTACACCGTCTACACAACCGACAATGAAGCCGAGCAGATCTGGCTCGACCTTGGCATCCCATCAGAGCGGATTTATCGG
>CAYTAO010000020.1:0-3931 GCA_964435915.1 uncultured Dehalococcoidales bacterium | reverse complement strand
CGAAACCCGTATCGCCAAACTGCCAAAGAAGGACAACTGGTGGGGGCCCGCCGGGGACGAAGGCGTCTGCGGACCAAGCTCAGAAATCAACTACTCCCGCGGCTCATTCGAAGACGTTCCAGCGATAGACAATCCGATCCGTAAAGACCAGTGGGGGCCCAACTACCACGACGATTTTGTCGAGATCTACAACCTCGTATTCACCCAGTTCTACCGAGATCTAGATGGCAACGACACAGTACTGCCTGCAAAAAACATCGATACGGGTTTGGGTCTGGAACGAACGCTGGCGATACTCAACGACACCGGAAACGTATACGAGACAGACGCCTTCCGACCCATCATTGAGCATGTAGAAGAGCTGTCAGGCAAAGAGTGGGGCAACGACACAGAGACGGATCGCTCCATTCGAGTCGTGGCTGAGCATGCGCGTTCGGCATCGTTCCTGATTGGCGATGGCGTAATTCCCGGTAACTCTGGCAGAGGATACGTTCTTCGCCGCCTGATTCGACGTGGGATGCTATTCGGCCGAGAACTTGGCGTCGACACGCCAATGCTGTCGGAACTCTCTAAAACTGTTTCAGAACATATGGGGCACGCATATCCGGAACTCGTCGAAAATTTCGAGTTCATCGAGTACGTGCTTGAGAAGGAAGAAATCAGCTTCTCCAAAACGCTCGAGTGTGGAGCGCAGGTGCTGGCAGGAATGATCGACTATCGCGGAGCGAATCCCAATGCCGCAGAGCAGGTCAAGACAGGCTAAAAGCTGAAGGCACCATTAGGTGACGACGCCAAGGCTGTCGGAATCAGTCATGCGATCTCGGAAATAGAGCGTATTGTTGACACTGGAGACTCCGTTTCAATCGACGGATGGCGTGACCATGTTTCTGGTGCGGAAGCGTTTGTTCTGTACGACACGTACGGCTATCCCTTCGAAGTAACTGAGGAAGTCGCTGGCGACGCGGATATGTCAGTTGACCGCGAAGGCTTCGACATTGAAATGGAAGCTCAGCGTGAGCGTGGCCGCGCTGCCGGTGGGTTTGGCGGCAAAATCGAATCTACCCGGGTATACGAAGAACTCGGCCTGAAAGACACCCCATTCGTCGGTTACAAAAAACTTGTTTCCAAAACAACCGTCGTAGCAATAGTCAAAGACGGGTCCCCAATAGGTTCGGCGAAGGATGGCGATGAAATTGAGATTATTCTCGGCGAAACGCCTTTCTATGCGGCTCGAGGTGGGCAGGTAGGCGATACCGGAACTGTGAAAGGCGATGGCTTTGAAATCGCGGTTACCAACACCCTCGCGCCTTATGGTCACTTAAATGTCCACTACGGAACTGTTACCTCTGGTTGGATATCCATAGGTGCGTCCGTCACCGCCACTGTCGACAGAGAGCGCCGTGAACGTATTCGTCGTAATCACACTGCCACTCACCTCGTGCACGCCGCACTGAGAGAGATCGTGGGTAGCCACGTGCGACAGGCGGGTTCGGTAGTGGATCCCGATCGAATGCGGTTCGACTACACGAATATGCAGGCGTTGACCAAAGAACAGATCAAGGCAGTGCAGGATCGCGTAAACGAAAAGATCCGTCTGAATCGCGATGTCGAGGTTCACTGGACAACATATGGCGAGGCGGTCGAAGAGGGTGCCCTGGCATTCTTTGGTGACACCTACGACAACGAGGTCAGGACGATAAAGATCGATGCACCGTGGAGCTACGAGCTTTGTGGCGGTACGCACATGGATCGCACTGGTGGTATTGGCACGTTCGTTATCACATCAGAAACCGGAATTGGATCTGGAATGCGACGCATGGAGGCGATAACTGGACTTGCCTCTGAACAGGAAATATTTGATCGATTCAGCGCGCTTGATGACATTGCATTGAAATTCAAGGTGCCAGTGTCAGACGCCAGTAGCCGTGTAGACGCTCTGGCCAATGACCTGATCAAAAGTCGCAAACAGGTCGCCAAACTGGAAGAGAAACTGCTTCAGGCAAGCGTTGGCAGCGGCGGTTCAAGTAACTCGGCGAGTAGCTTCGATATTGATGTGAACGGAACCGACATTCACGTCGAAGTCAGCGAGGTACCAGCCTCAAACGTTGGTGCTTTGAGAAAGACCGGAGATCACCTGAAAAACCAGAGCGGGAACGGCGTGGTCATTCTTGGCAGCGTCATCGATGGACGCGCGAGGGTCGTTGTGATGGCAACCGATGAAATGGTTGAAGCCGGAATTCACTCCGGAAACATCGCTCGCGACCTCGCTGGCAAGATGGGTGGTGGTGGTGGTGGTGGAAGTCCGGCGGTAGCTCAAGCGGGTGGCAAAAACACCGACCAGCTTTCGGCCGCGCTGGGATCGGCCGAAGAGATAGTTCGCAACTCACTCGTAAACGGTTCGGGGAGCTAGTTATCGCTGACTCAGGACGGCTCTTGGGGGTCGATTACGGTGAGGCCAGAATCGGTCTTGCGGTGAGCGATCCGACAGGCACCATCGCGACTCCAATCGAAGCGGTCAAGGCTACTGGACAAAATGATGCGGCTAACATAGCTCGCGTTGCCACCGAACGTGAAGCAAAGGGAATCATCGTCGGACTGCCGCTCTCATTGGACGGATCACAGGGTCCGGCAGCACGCAAAATTAATGCTTTTTGCGCCCGGTTACGAAAATTTACCGATCTGCCGGTAATAACCTGCGACGAAAGAATGACGACTGTAGAGGCGCATTCTCTACTGAGAGAAGCAGGAAAATCACCTGCTAAGGCACGTGGAGCAAAACGAGGCAAGATAGACTCCGCCTCAGCTGCAATAATCCTAGACTCGTACATGCAATCGTTGTAAGTCTATTTCGACCAGATAAATCTCTCACATACAACGAGAATTTCGGTGTATCGACCGAGAAACGGAGAACTATGAGTAGTAATTTCGGCATAATCGGTCACCCCATCGGGCACACAAAATCACCTGTGTTCCAGCAGGCGGGGCTCGATGAACTCGGCATCAAAGAAACCTTCGAAGCGTGGGACGTCAGCCCCAAGGATCTCGAAAGGAAAGTCGCAACATTTCGGGACAGTGGATTTATTGCTTCGTGTGTCACCCTGCCGCACAAACAGGCGGTTATCCCAATGGTCGACGAGCTAACCGAAGCCGCTGAAGCGGTTGGGGCAGTCAACTGGATATTCAACCGGGATGGAAAACTCGTTGGGCACAACACCGACGGAACGGGATTTCTCAGAGCACTTAAGGAAAAAGCCGGGTTTGATCCCAAAGGCGCTGATGCCGTAGTGTTCGGTGCCGGTGGAGCCGCATGTGCGATTATCTACGCACTGAAAAACGCCGGAGTCTCCCGTCTGACAATCGCAAACCGAACAATCGAAAAGGCCCATGCCCTCGCATCAACCTTCTCCGAGGGTAGATTCAAACCGACAGCCATCGGTATAAGTCGTGACGAGCTATCTAACTATGTGCCCTACGCTACATTACTTGTGAATACGACGTCACTCGGTATGGCAGGCGGACCAGCCGAGCTGGCAACTCCGGTGACCGCCGATATGATCTCAGCAGATGCTATGGGATACGACGCCGTCTACGCACCCCCTATGACAAAGTTCTTGCAGGAAGTGGAAGAAGCAGGGGGTACGAGCGCTGGTGGGATGACGATGCTGGTGTTCCAGGGTATCGAAGGTTTTGAGATGGCAACGGGCCAGACAGCACCCGTAGGCACCATGTTCGCTGCAGTTGAGAAGGCTCTTAAAGTCGGCTGAACAAAAATTGTGACCGGCAAGTATCTATAATCGTTGCCAGATCGCCACAATAATTGAGTGCTGGCGATAAGTCACAAAACAGTTGCGCCCTAAATTATTCCTGAAGCTAAGAATAAGAAATAACGAGATATTTTACGAATGACGACATTTCGCTACCTGACGGCTGG
>CAYTAO010000019.1:28748-31554 GCA_964435915.1 uncultured Dehalococcoidales bacterium | reverse complement strand
CCGTTCTCTTTCGATCGATCAGGCAAGGCGACTGAAGCAACCCGAACAGTAGAACGCAAGGCTCAAGCGAGCAGTTACAGATCTGGCACTCGCCAAGCTGACAACACGGTCGCTACGGCTACCGCAGGATCATTGCATTGCTCAGGGACCGTGGGTGGCATGTGAATCACAAACGTGTTGGACGTATCTGGCGACGCGAAGGGCTGAAGGTTCCGAAGAAACAACCGAAGAGAGGAAGACTCTGGTTGCTGGATCGGTACATGTACGCCATACGCGGTCGAGGTAGGACGATTGCCAATTTGATGGACTCGATTGTGGTGTGAGCAAGATTTACACCAATCTAGGCGGAATCGCTCAGGACATAGCAGAGCATGAAAGTCGCTAGACCAGGATATTTTGAGTTCAATTCGAAACTGACCGATACAGCATCGATACTTCCCAACTAAGACTTCCAATCAGGATATCGCGAGTTCGAATCTCGTCCCCCGCCACACATTGAAAGCAAAAAAGAAACCCGACAAACAACCGGGTTTCTTTTTTTTACTTTCTGCGCCATTGTTTACGTCAACGAAAACAATGTAGAGGAAACATTTTGCCCTTTAACGTGGTACTAGTCGCACCAGAAATTCCGCAAAACACTGGCAACATCATTCGATTGTGCGCCAATACCAGTGCTAGATTGCATCTGACGGAGCCAATAGGGTTCAGCCTAGACGAGAAAAGCCTTCGCCGGGCATCGCTGGACTACTCGGACCTCGCAGAGCTGGTAGTTCACAAGTCCTTCGAATCTCTACTGGAGTCTATCGACGCAACGCGTACGTTCGTGATGACAACCGGTGGCACAATTTCCTATGACAAGATTGAATATCAAGATGGAGATACCGTTGTTTTCGGCTCCGAAAGCAAGGGCTTGCCAGACGAGATTATCTCGGCGCTTCCTGCAACAAATCGCGTCAGGATACCCATGATGCCCGCAAATCGAAGTATCAATCTTTCAAACGCCGTAGCGTTAGTGGTCTACGAAATGTGGCGCCAACACTCATTCTCAGGCGAACAGTCACCAACAACGACACCACAACAATATTTTTCCTGAAATGTTGCGCAGCGTGCTGTCTAGTGCCACGACTGAAATCGCAGGAATACAGAATTCAGCCCACCTGAACTCACCCGGCGCAAAGAGCAGAGGCAGCAATGTTTCCACATGCCTTTAGCGTCCCGCCCTCGACGTCCAGCAGACCGTTCGTCAAAAGAGTGAACGCCACGCCAGAATCCGGATCAGCCCAAGCGACCGTTCCCGTGCTTCCGGCATGACCAAACGCCCCCGCTGGCACGCCTGAGCCGTACCAGCCACCATCACCGGTCCGCTGTATTCGCCAGCCCATGCCCCAGCCTTCCAACAACCGCGCAGCAGTGGACAGGCCCGGCTGCGCCATCGTGTAGTCCTGCAACATCATTCGCACCGTGTGGGGCCTGAACACAGTCGCCCCTGAACTAGATGTGCCGTCATTCAACATCAACTGCAACAACCGAATAACGTCACCTGCCGTCGAATGCACACCGCCCCACGGAGCGCCGAACTCACGCCAGTACTGACTATTGTGATTCCAATGACTGGTCGTGTCGTCGCCACCCTCGAAAACACCGTTTCCAACATTCGCGGTGACACTTACAGATTCGAAATCCTCACGCCAACCTAAATTCGTCGACGTCATGCCCGTGGGAGTAAATATCGCCTCAGTCAAATAGTTGCGAAGGGGCATATCGGTCACCCGCTCGACAATTTCACCAAGCATCAGGATGCCTGCGCTCTGGTAGCGCACGTCGGTACCTGAAGGAAACAACAACTGGGCGGTACAGGCGGCGTCCATAAAGTCCCCAATCGGTGCATTACGTTTCCGCAGTTCTTTATCCCCCGGCACCATGTCGGGAAGACCGCTCGTGTGCGTCAAGCAGTGGCGAAGTGTTACACCGCCTTTTTCATTAGCACTGAACTCCGGAACGTAATCTGCTACGGGATCGTCAGCATCGACCAGTCCTCGCTCGATCAAAGTCGCTACGGCGCTCGTAACCATCGGTTTGGTGATCGAAGCGACGTTGAAGACACTCTCCGTATCAGCAGGTGGTGCTGCAGAGTCGAAATCACGCCGACCCCCTGCCCACTCCATCTCCAGTTCACCACGCCGTTCGATCCTGATCGAAGCTGCACTCATGGCGCCAGATGCAATCTTGTCTTCAAGCCGGCTAACAATCAGTTCCTGGAAATCGCTCATTTTCTTTCCTACCAAATCTACCCGGTAATCGTCGGACATCATTGCCCACGGTCATGCCAGTGAAATATTCGACCGGCATCATAGTCGAACCCCATGTCCCCGGTGCTGCGATATAGCTGGCCAGAGATCGCCCCTAAGTTAGCCCAACCCAGCCACTGACCTGCCCCCATAACCTTTACCGCTCGTTATGTTAGTCCTGCAGCCTGCTTCAACCTTATGGTTTCGAGGCGCTGGCGGTTTGTGCCCGAGCGAGATGTGTGGACGGATTTTTATCGGTATGAGGTTCGACGTCAAATTAGTTGAAGATGGGTGCAGTGGAGAGTCGTTGTTGCGAGTGCCGGGGCATTGGTTGATTTTTGTTATGGAATTGCTAGCGCGAAATGCCGAGGTGTACGTGGGATTCAGTTACTCGATATGTTGAGAGTTGGCAGGGGCAGATTTGTTGTATTCTGACGGCGGTTTGGATCGGGATCATATTTGCACCCAGAAATTCTGACCAGAATCAGTTGTTACGACACGAGATAACACAGCACGGG